>CALCRH010000029.1 GCA_937894515.1 uncultured Clostridia bacterium
TTCCACGCAGAACAATCGTGCCGTGCCGCTTTCTCCGATGTCCGGCGGAAACTCGGCGGTCACGATGACGTTGCCCTGCGGCGGTCGTGCTTCGCGGAGCGTGACGCCCGGCGTCAGGCGATTCCTGCCTGCCCGGTCGCCGTAGCCGCGCGCCAGCGTCTGCATGATGGACCTCATGGTGTCGGCGTCGCGGCGGGCTGTCGGATGATAGTCGTCCACGACGGTCAGCACGTCCTTGAGCGTGAAGGCGTTGTAGATGATGCTGTTCGCCGTGTCGTGGAAGCTCATCGGCAGGTCTGTCAGCGTGAAGCGTCCGAAGAAGGACATCATCAGCGCGGCCAGCGTGCTCTTCTTGCTCCCGCTGCGTCCGACCAGCGTCAGGATGAACTTCGGCTCGAAGCCGACCTGCTTGAGGAACTCGTTCAGCGGCGAGAGGAAGACCGTCGCCAGACAAGGGTACAGGATTTCTTTCGGCGCGAGATCGGAGTCGAGCAGGCTTCGGAGGACGATCATATCGTTCTCTTTGAGGTACTGACCCGATTCATAGTTCTTCTGTTTGCCTTGCAGACGCACTTCATTCGGCCCGTCACATCCGGGGAGAAGATACTGCCATTCACCGCTTCCGTTGTCCCTGATCCATCCCGTATGGGCGTAGATCGTCTTGTGGAGGGCGTACGCCCCGGTCTGCTTGATGGCTGCACGGATATGTTCCCGCACGTGAGGGACAACGCACAGGTCACAGGACGCGTCCCAATGGTTGACCATCCAGTCCATCTTCTCGAGGTCTGTCGCCGGCACGTCGATGGGCGGCAGGACACACCCGCGGCTGCCGATGCCTCCGATCCGATACTGCTTCGTTACCTCCGCTCCGTCGTCGTAGGTCAGCTCGGCCTGAATGTACGGCACGAAGGTGCACAGCGGCGTAAAGATCTCGCCGTCCCGCCCCTCGTGTACGATCCCAAGGCAATTGCCGGTCACTGCATACGGCGGAGAGAAGCGGAGGGCGACGGGGACGCTCCCGGTTTCCGGCCGCGCCTCCGGTGCGGTGCCGGTATTCACTGCCGGGGCGGCGGTTCCGTCGGATGAAACTGCTTCTTCAAGTTCATTTGTCTGTTCTTCGGTCTGTTCTTCGGTCATGTTCATATACCTTCCTTTCCGTTTTATCTCTCATACTCCTTTGTACGGGTCTTTGCTTTTTCCTCCTTCTTCTTTCCCGGCGTCTTTACGACCTCCGGCAGCAGGCGTTCCTCGGTCTGATACTCCGCCTTCAGTGCATCCAGCCCTCTGCCGAACAGCGGCATGATCTCGCGGGCAAGCCCCAGCTCGCGGCGCAGAGGGATAATCTTTTCCGTGAGTCTCTTGCGTTCGATGGCGCACTGTGTGATGATGCCCGGGTCACCGTTCGCCCTGCGGCGGCGGTTGTCCGCCTGCCGGCGCTGCTTCTCCAGCTCGTTCAGCTCGATCTCCTTTTCGGCTATATAGGCGTCCACGTCCTCCTCCGTGCGGATGTCGTTCCGGACGATAAGGTTGTAACAGTCCAGATACCGTTCCTGATAGATCAGCTCCTGCCGCAGCTTGGGCGACAGACCTTCCCGGGAATAGTCGTAGTTCTCCTCAGACTGATTGAGACCGAGCAGCTCGATGATGCACATGAAGACGAAGAAGACGATTCCGACCTTTTCGATCTCCATACTGCCGAGCAGCTCGTTGTACCTTGCCCGCTGCGGTTTCCACGGATACGGAAGACCGTGGTCCTGATAGTATTCAAAGGCTCGCTTGGTGATGCCCCTCCGGGTGTACCCTTCTCCGAGGCTGTCCAGCCGCACGGGACGCTGCCAGCCTTCGGCGATGACGGATATATGCTCATAGTCGTCCCCGCGGACGAACCGGTACCCGCGCCGGACCATCGCCTCCTCCCATTCCCAAAAGCTCGTGCTGTCCCGGATCGCGTCGTCCGCATCCCACTTGAGGATGCTGCGGTGTGATGGCTTGCCGTTCTTCTCTGCCATCCACGCGCCGCGCGGCTGCTTGGTGCGGGGCGGATTCTGAATGACGGACAGTCCGTACTCCCGGCACAGCTTGTCCGATTCCCGCCACATGACCTTGTGATACGACTTGGTGCAGCGGAATTTCAAGCCGTCCCTGAAGCTGACGCTGTTCAGCACGAAGTGGTTGTGCAGATGGGATTCCTTGTCCACGTGCGTGGCGACGAGGACTTCAAAGCGGTCCCCCCACAACCGCTTTGCAAGCTCGACGCCGATGGCGTGACACTGATCCGGCGTCACCTCGCCGGGCGCGAAGGACTGGTACCCGTGGTAGGCTGCGATGCCGTCCTCCTTGCCGTAGTGCTTCTTGGTTGCCGTCATGCGCTCGTAGGCCAGCTCGGGCAGGCAGTTGACGCCGCTGACAAGATACCTCTGCTCCGTCTTGTCGGGGTTGCCCGCGTAGTGCATGACCTTCTTGAGTTCATCGTCGTCCGGGACGCCGGTCTTGTCGGGATTCTCCGCGTACCGGAGGACGTCCCCGACCGACCGCCGGACGGCCCATATCGCACAGGTTGCCATCAGGGTGCCTCCTTCATCAGCCCTCGGATGACGGCGACCAGCTCGTCCCGGACGGTGCCGTCGGCCGTATCCGCGATGCGTTCCAGACTGCCGATGACGGGCCATTTGTACACGTAGTCCGGGTCGGGCGCGTACTCGTCGTCCGTGACCGCCCGGCGGCGGACGTACTCGGACAGGCTCAGCCCTTGGTTGTCCGCCTTGCGTTCCAGACGCAGCTTGTCCTTGCGGCTGATGCGGACGTAGATTTTTTCGGTGAGATTCTTTTCGTAGTTCGTTTCGGTTGTACCTCTTTTCATAAATTTGCGGGATAGCGAAGTGGGGGTAAACGGGCAGAGGGTTTCAGGGATCCTTCCCTGAGTGCGAGCACGGGGACCGTGGGAGTCAGCAGTTTGAGCACACCGTGTGCGCACAACTGCTATGCTCGCTCAGGTATCGGACGGATCTGTGCGGACAAAAAGGCGTTTCGGATTTGCGTTACTTTTTTGAAAAAAAGTGTGCGGGTTCTGATTCGGGAGCAGCTACTTATTCATCGCATTTTTTCTCCTTTCCAAGCAGATTCGGGGACGTTTTTTCTCTCATAATGTACCGTATCGGGAACGGGTTTTTTATCCTGCGTTACGGAAATCTTTTTTATCTTTTTCATAAAAGAAATCACATTACCCCTTCAAGTGGTAGCCGGCGATATTGCTTTCAGACACAAATCTGTCATAGTACGGCATAAAAAAGAACG
>CALCRH010000030.1 GCA_937894515.1 uncultured Clostridia bacterium
GCGACCAGTGGACCAACATGATCCAGCCGTTCTGGGCTCTGCCTGCTCTGGGTATTGCCAAGCTGTCCGCTCGTGACATCATGGGCTATCTGGTCATCGTGCTGCTGTTCACCGGTGTGGTTGCCTGCCTGGGCTTCCTCGGCTGGGCCGCATTCTTCTAAGAAATCTCTGCAAAAAAGAAAGACGCCAAACGGCGTCTTTCTTTTTTGCGCTTTTTTATTCCTCATTGAACGGTTTTTCCAAACATGTCGGCTCTCGCAGGTTCTTTCGGAAGTCCGTGCAGAACGCTGCATATTCATAGCCGGTGCAGATCCGCTCGTCCATCACCACGCCCAGCGGCATCATCTTCTTTGTCATATCGCCGGAAGCTGCGTTGGGAACAGGCTTTCCCATGCAGATAAACACGCTGGTGGTGCCGAATTCATAGCAGTGGTGGTAGATATAGCTGGTCTTGATGGAGGCCAGGTTGGTGATGAACATACTGGTGTGGAAGGGGGAGAGGTCGATGATCTTCCGGGGCAGGATTCCCCAGCGATCCAGCAGTCCCGCCAGTCCCACCACAAAGCGGGGCAGTCCCGGTACGGAGAACATCATGCTGGCAATTTTATCCGTGCTGTTTTTCTGCTCTGTGCCGCTGTTGGCGGCAATGGTGCTGTCGATTTTCTCCGTCACGGTGTAGATATTGTCAGTCGGCTCCAGAAAGATCTTCAGCGTGGTCTCGTCCGGCGTTCCGTCCGGCAGCTTTTTCAGCATGACAAAGCTGACGCAGAAGTGATTGCGCGCATAGATCTTGCGGTTCATTACGAAGTAATTCAGCTTGGGATTCTTCAGCACCGCCTTGTAATACGCGGCGATGATCACCGCCATGTGGTTGGTACGCTGTCCCTCCCGGCGCTTTTCCCGGATAAAGCTCTTGATGATCTCCTCGTCTATATTCTCGGTGATCATGTTCTGGGCATCATAGCGTTTGGGCATGATATAGGGGATAGCCGCCACGATCGGCGGCAGATTTTTGACTCTCTTTCCGTCAGCGCGCATAGGCGTTCCTCATTTCTTCAGAATAAAGTCATTATATCGAATAGTTTCTCCGTTTGCAACGCATTTTTTTCTTTCAGTTTCTCTTTACGCGGGGCGCATTTTGTGTTATATTGTATGTGTATAAATATTTTTATTTGACAGGAGGTGTCTGCCGCATGAAATTTAAAAACTGGCGCTTTTCGCCGATCTCCCGGGATTCCATGGACACCCTGCAGGCGGCAGGCTATTCCTATCTGGTTTCCGGCGTTCTTGCCTCCCGGGGCGTTGACACCCCAGAGGCTGCTGCCGCCTTTTTGGAGCAGGAGAATTCCCTGTCCTATTCCCCGTTTTTGATGGTGGATATGGACAAGGCCGTAGAGCGGATCAACACGGCTCTGCTTCGCCGGGAAAAGATCGCCGTATTCGGCGACTATGACGTAGACGGCATTACCGCCACCTGTATTCTGGTGGACTTTTTGAAAAACCGCGGCGCAGATGTGCAGCATTATATCCCCCGCCGGGTAGAGGACGGTTACGGCTTGAGTCAGGACGCTATCTCCGGGCTGCGGCAGCAGGGGGTCAAGCTGTTGATCACCGTGGACTGCGGCATCACCGGTGTGGAAGAGGTGGACTATGCCAAGTCCATCGGTATGGATGTGGTGGTTACCGATCACCACGAGTGCAAGGAAACTCTGCCCGATGCCTGTGCGGTGGTGGATCCCCATCGCCCCGACTGCCCCTATCCTTTTAAACACCTGGCCGGCTGCGGCGTAGCGCTGAAACTGGTGTTGGCGCTGGGCGGCGGCGATCGGGAAGAGGCCCTCTTTGCCCGGTATTGCACCCTGTGCGCCATCGGTACGGTAGCCGATGTGATGCTGATGGCTGACGAAAACCGCACCATCGTCAGCCGCGGCCTTGCCACCATTGAACACTCTGACTTTATCGGTCTTCACGCCCTGCTGGAGGAGACCGGTCTCGCCGACAAGGAGATTTCCTCTGTCCAGATCGGTTTTGTCCTTTCACCCCGTATCAATGCCGCCGGCAGAATGGGTGCGGCGGACATGGCGGCAGACCTGCTGTTGTGTGATGATCCCGTCCGAGCCTCCGAAATGGCCAAGGAGCTGTGTGCATTGAACCGGGAACGGCAGAACGTGGAGCAGACTATCTATTCTCAGGCCGAGGAAATGCTGTCCCACATGCCGGAGCATCTTCGCAACGCTCTGGTGCTGTCCGATCAGCGCTGGCATCAGGGGGTGGTTGGCATCGTGGCCTCCCGCCTCAGCGAAAAATATTCCTGTCCCTGCTTTATGATCCATCTCAACGGCGGTGTGGGCAAGGGCTCCTGCCGCAGTTGGGGCGGATTTAATCTGTTTGCCGCACTGGAGAGCTGCAGCGACTTGCTGCTGGGCTTCGGCGGACACGAACTTGCCGCCGGTTTTACCATTGATGAGAAGAACATCCCGGCGTTCCGGGAGCGTATGAACCGGTATGCCGCAGAGTTCCGCGGCGGCGAAGCCCCCGTCTCTTCCCTGGATATCGATATGCTCATCACCCAGCCAAATCGGGTTACGCTGCAGGAACTGGAGGCCCTCAGCGCGCTGGAGCCCTATGGCAGCGGCAACGCCCGCCCGGTGTTCTGTATCAAGGGCGCCAATCTGGCTCACGCCCAGAACGTAGGGCAGAATCGCCACCTCAAGCTTCGTCTTTGCCGGGGCAGCGCCTCGTTTGACGGCATCTTTTTCTCCACCGTGGCAGAGGATTGCGGTGTGGAAGAGGGCGATCGGGTGGATGCGGCGTTCTACCTGCAGGTCAACGAGTTCCGCGGCAACCGCAGTGTACAGCTCCAGCTGGTGGATATCCGGCCGTCTCAGCAGCCCAGTGCAAAAGAGCTGGACGCGTTGAAGCTGGTGGATCGCACCATAAACGGCGGCCCGATCTCCCCCAAAGATGCCCGCCGCCTTTTGCCGGCGCGGGAACAATATGTGATTGCCTGGCGGGTACTGGAGCAGTTCCTGCCGTCTGAAAAAACGATTTCCATGCCCTATCTGCCGCTGCTTCGCAGTATCAGCAGCCGTATCGGCAGAACAGAGCCCTTCCTTTGCAGCGCCATGTGTCTGGCTGTCTTTGTCGAGCGCGGACTTTTGGAGGTTCAGCACTGCGATGAGGAAATTGTCTCTCTGCGCCGGTGTGACGGCGGTAAAAAGGTGCATTTGGAGGAGTCGGTTCATATCCGGCGTCTGCAGGATATCGGAGACGGAAAGGGGGATGGCGCTGTATGACAACAGAAGGCATGTATCAACATCTGGAAGATACCATACGGGCCTATAACCCCGCCGCCAACTTTGCTCAGATCCGCGCCGCCTTTGACTATGCCAACACCCATCACGGCGACCAGAAGCGCAAGGACGGCTCACCGTTCATTACCCATCCGCTGAACGTGGCGCAGATCGTGGCGGAGGAGCTGCACTTGGACAGCGAATCCATTGAGGCCGCCCTGCTCCACGACACCATTGAGGACACCGATGCCACCCATGAGGACGTGGCCCGTCTGTTCAGCCCCACGGTGGCCGATCTGGTGGAGGGCGTCAGTAAGCTGACCCGCGTCCACTACACCTCCAAGGCGGAGGAGCAGATGGAGAATCTGCGGAAAATGCTGATGGCCATGAGCAAGGATATCCGGGTGATCCTCATCAAGATCGCCGATCGGCTCCACAATATGCGGACCATGGAGTATCAGACTCCGGAAAAACAGACCCAGAAGTCCTATGAGACCATGGAGATCTATGCCCCCATTGCCCACCGGCTGGGCATGCAGAAGATGAAATGGGAGCTGGAGGATCTGTCCCTGAAATATCTGGATCCCGCCGGCTATGAGGAGATCATCAACGCGCTGAACGAAAAGGCCGCGGAATATGACGGCTTTATGGCCACCATCCACAACCAGATCACCCGGCGGCTCAGCGAGGTAGGGTTGGGCAGCGCCACCGTCTACGGCCGCATGAAGCACCCCTATTCCATCTACCGCAAGATGTACACCAAGGACAAGAATCTGGACGACGTTTTCGACCTGTTCGCCTTTCGGGTCATTGTGGACACGGTGGGGGACTGCTACAATGTGCTGGGCATCATCCACGATCTGTATAAGCCCATTCTGGGCCGCTTCAAGGATTATATCGGCACCCCCAAACCCAATATGTACCAGTCCCTCCACACCACCGTCATGGGGGAGAGCGGGATTCCCTTTGAGGTGCAGATCCGCACCCATGAGATGCACGAGGTGGCGGAATACGGCATTGCCGCCCATTGGAAATACAAGCAAAACGGGCAGGGCGCCGGAGACGAGGGCAGCTACGAATGGGTACGCCGTCTGCTGGAGAATCAGGAGGGCGCCGATGCCGAGGACTTTATCCACAGTTTGAAGGTGGATATGTTCGCCGATGAGGTGTTCGTGTTCACCCCCAATGGCGACGTGATCAACCTGCCTGCCGGCGCCACCCCCATTGACTTTGCCTACACCATTCACTCCGCGGTGGGCAACCACATGGTGTCTGCCAAGATCAACGGACATATTACCCCCCTGACGTCCACGCTCCACAACGGAGACGTGGTGGAGGTCATCACCTCCCAGAACGCCCACGGTCCCAGCCGGGACTGGCTGAAAGCCGCCAAGTCCAGCAACGCCCGCAGCAAGATCCGCCAGTGGTTCAAGCGGGAGAAACGAGACGAGAACATCGTCAACGGTCGTGCCAGCTTTGAAGCGGAGCTGAAGCGCTGCGGCGTTACCCTGAAAGAGCTCACCGCCGAAGAGATCCTGCCCGGCATCCTGAAAAAACTGTGCTACAACAGTCTGGACGATATGTACGCCGCCATCGGTTACGGCGGTATCAGCTCTCTGAAGCTGGTGGGTCGTCTGCGGGAGGATATCCGCAAAATCACCGAGCGGCATCTGGCAGATACCCCTGTTCCCGAGATCCCCGAACCCGTTCACCCCACCGTTCCCAAGCGGTTCGGCAGCGAACACGGCGTTATTGTAGAGGGGCTTTCCAACTGTCTGGTGAAGTTCTCCAAGTGCTGCGCACCGGTACCCGGCGATGACATCGTGGGCTTTATCACCCGGGGCTACGGCGTTTCCGTCCACCGCACCGACTGTCCCAACGCCGATCCCCTGCGCCGCAGACCGGAAGAGGAGGGACGCTGGATCCGGGTCAGCTGGGCAGACAAGCTGACCGAGGCCTATCAGACCTCGCTGCAGATCGTGGCCAGAGACCGCGCCGATCTGGTGGTGGATATTTCCACCGTGCTGTCTACCACCAAGACCCGTTTCCTGTCTATGAATGCCCGTTCCACCCCGGACGGCTTTGCCCTGATCGACCTTGCCATCGAGGTCGGCAACGGGGAACAGCTGCAAACTCTGATCCGCCGGATGGAGAACATCTCCCACGTCATGCGGGTGACAAGACCGGCGGGCTGATCTTTCTGCCGTTTCTCCGTAGGGGTCGATGCCCACATCGACCCGACGTAAGTTATTGTTCGGGCGGATGTGGGCATCCGCCCCTACAAATTCTATCGAAACCGTTTCAATTTTCAATTTGGAGGAAATATTATGCGCGCTGTATTGACCCGCGTGAAACACGCCTCCGTCTCCATAGACGGACAAATTGCCGGCAAAATCGGCGAGGGCTTTCTCATTCTGCTGGGCGTTGGCCCAGACGACACCGAGGCTCTGTGCGATAAGCTCTGCGACAAGCTGCTGTCCCTGCGGATTTTCGAGGACGAGAACGGCAAGATGAACCGGGGTCTGGAGGACGTAGGCGGCGAAGTGCTGGTGGTCTCCCAGTTCACCCTGTACGGCAACTGCAAGAAGGGCCGCCGTCCCGATTTCTTCGGCGCAGCCAAGCCCGATCTGGCCATTCCCCTGTATGAGCGCTTCGTGCAGCGCTGCCGGGACAGCGGTTTCCACACCGAAACCGGCGAGTTCGGCGCCTATATGCAGGTGGACAGCCTGAATGACGGCCCGGTAACGCTGGTGGTGGACACGGATCAACTGTAAAGTGAAAAATTAAAAATGAAAAGTGAAGAATATATGTATCGCGGAAATATATTTCCGCGATATCGAAATTTTTCATTTTTCATTCTTCACTTTTCACTTAGAAAGGACTTTTTATGAAAGTTACTGCGTTGCAGGTCGGTCCTATTATGACCAACTGCTACATTCTCTGCGATGAGGCGGCGAAGGTCTGCGCCGTCATTGATCCGGGTGACGAGCCGGCGCGTGTGGAAAAGGTCATTCAGCAGACCGGCTGTAAGCCGGTGGCTATCTACCTGACCCACGGCCACTTTGACCACTATACCGGCGTGGCGGGCCTTTTGGAACGCCACCCCGATCTGCCGGTCTATATCCACCCCAAGGACACGGTGGACGGCGGCGGCAGGGAACTGAAATTCCCCCGTCTGGGTGAGGAAAACCAGCGTTACTACCAAGAGGGCGATGTGCTGACTCTGGGCAGCTTGTCCATCTCTGTACTGGAAACTCCCGGCCACTCCAGCGGCAGCGTATGCCTGGTGGCGGACGATGTGATCTTCGCCGGCGACACCCTGTTTTGCATGAGCTGCGGCCGCACGGATTTTCCGGACGGCAGCTACGGCGATATTCTGCGCTCCCTTGCCCGACTCGCCCGACTGCCCGGTGATTACAAGGTTTATCCCGGCCATGAGCGCTCCACCACGCTGGACTTTGAGCGCAGCCACAATCCTTACATGAGACAAGGACTCACCCTATGAAACTGACACTTTTCGGTCACGAGGACCGCTACGCCATTGAGCAGAGCCTGCTGGCGTTTTTCCCGGACGAGCGCCCTGTTTATGAGGGTGACGAGGAAAACTATGCCGTCAGCCGTCTGACCTGCGCCAAAACCTATACCACTGCCACCACGACTATCGTTTTCAACGGGAAAGCGGGTCGTGGTGTTTCCCGTGTCCGAGTTGCGCCGGAGTTGGACGAATACGAGCAGGAACGCCTGCGGCAGCGGGTGGTGAAGCTCAGCTTCTTCAAGGCTGCCCGGGACATCACCGGCATCACCCCGGCATGGGGCGCGCTGACCGGTATCCGTCCCGGCAAGCTGGCCAGCCAGCTATTGGAAAAGGGAAAGACCCCGGCTCAAGTGGACAAAATTTTCCGGGACACCTATTTTGTCTCCCCCGAACGCCGCCGTCTGGCTCTCGAGACTGCACAGGCGGGGCTGACCGCCCTCCGTGGTCTTGCGCCCAACGACATCAGCCTGTATGTGGGCATTCCTTTCTGTCCCACCCGGTGTGCCTACTGCTCCTTTGTCAGCCAGAGTGTGGAAAAGTCTTTTCACCTGATGGAGCCGTACCTGGACGCCTTGTGCGTGGAGATCACCGCCGCGGCACAGATGGTGCAGGAGACCGGACTCCACGTCAAGTCGTTCTACATGGGCGGCGGCACCCCCACCACCCTGTCCGCTCCCCAGATGGATCGTCTGCTGACCCATCTCAACCGGGAATTTGACCTGCACGACACCGTGGAGTACTGCGTAGAGGCGGGTCGCCCCGACACCATCACACGGGAGAAATTGCAGGTACTCCTCGACCACGGCGTGGACCGCATCAGCGTCAATCCCCAGAGTCTGGAGGATCACGTTTTGCAGGCCATCGGCCGGAAGCACACCGCCGCGCAGATCGAGGCCGTCATGGCTCTCGCCACCTCCATGAACTTCCCCCACGTCAACATGGATCTCATCGCGGGACTCCCTGCCGACACGCCGGACGGCTTTCGCCGGACGCTCGATAAATGTCTTACCTACGGCGCGGACAACATTACCGTCCACACCCTTGCGCTGAAAAAGGGCAGCCGCATTTTGCTGGAGGGTCTGCCCATTCCCACAGCGGAGGATGTGGCCGCCATGCTGGACTACGCCAACCCCACCTTACGCGGTCACGGCTTTGTACCCTATTACCTCTACCGGCAAAAATATATGTCCGGCAGCTTTGAAAACGTTGGCTGGTGCATACCGGGCAGCGAGGGGCTATATAATATCTACATCATGGAGGAGCTGCACAGCATCCTGTCCCTGGGTGCCGGCGGCTCCACAAAGATGGTAGACCTGCCCCACAATCATATCGAGCGCGTTTTCCATCCCAAATATCCCACGGAATATATCCAGCGTCCCGAAAAGGTGACGGAAAATCTGGCGGCGTTCCGTGCGTTCCATGAGAATATGAAACGGTAAAGGTGGCATTTTCATGGCGGGCAGCGGGCGATTTTGGAGCAGTGCGGCGGTCTTGACCGCCGCCGTTGCTTTCAGCAAGGCGCTGGGGGCACTGTATAAGATCCCGCTGGGCAACCTGCTGGGCTCTGCCGGCATGGCACACTTCTATGCCGCCTACAATGTATTTAACGTCCTGCTCCTGCTGTCCACTGCCGGATTGCCGCCGGCCATCAGCCGCCTGACCGCCTCTGCCGATGCCATGTCCCGCTATGCACAGGTGCGGCGTATTTTCCGCACATCACTGGTTATGCTGACCGCCATCGGTCTTGTTTGCAGCGGCGTCCTGTTCCTGTTCCCCCGGTTCTTCGCCCAAGTGCTCCATGATCCTCTTGCCGCCGCCGGGATCCGTATTTTAGCGCCCTCTGTGGTCTGCGTCTGCGTCATGTCCGCCATTCGCGGCTACACCCAGGGCTTGGGAGATCTGCTGCCCACCGCTGTCAGCCAGATCATCGAGTCCGCTGCCAAACTGGTGGTGGGGCTGGTCGTGTGTATCCGGCTGTTGCACCGGGGTGCCTCTCCGGATCTGGCCGCCGCCGGCGCCATCTCCGGGGTCACGGTGGGTGCGATAGGAGGCCTTTTCTATTTGTTGTTTTCTCTCCGGCGGCATCGTCTGCCGCTGTCCGGGGATACGCCGCTGTCGTTTCGCACCACCGCCGGCATCATCATTCGGGTGGGACTGCCCATCACCGCCGGCAGCGCCGGCATGAGTCTGATCACCCTGCTGGATCAGTCTCTGACTCTCTACACCTTGCAGCACAAGCTGTTCTATACCGCGGAAGCTGCCGTAGAGCTTTACGGCCAGTACACGCTGTCTCTGACCCTGTTCGCTCTGCCCTGCAGCTTTATTTACCCCATTTCGGCGGCGCTGATGCCCGCCATTGCGGCGGCTCGTGTCAAGGGACGCCGCAGCGCCGTTACCGCGCTGTCGGAAAACGCCATGCGCCTGACCGCTATCCTCTCACTGCCCATGGGTCTCGGTCTTTCCACCCTGGCAGAGCCTATCCTGTGCGCCATCTATCCCGCTGCCGCCGAAGCCGCCAAAGCCGCCGCAGCACATCTGCAAATTCTGGGTCTTGCCGCGGTGCTTGTCAGCATCATGGCTATCACCGCCGGCATCTTACAAGCCTGTGAACGGGAAAAGTTTCCGCTGTTCTCCCTGCTGTGCGGCGGCCTTTTAAAACTGATCACCAACTACCTTATGGTCTCCCGTCCGGAGATCAACGTCCGCGGCGCCGCCGTCAGCACCCTGTTCTGCTATGCGCTCATCGCCCTGTTAAATCTGCTGGCTCTGCGTAAAACCGTGGGGCGTCTGTCCCTTTTGCGTCTGTGGTGGACGCCCATACTATCCGCCGTGGTCATGTCCATGGCCGCCCGCTCCCTGTATCAGCTGCTGCTTCCCCACCTGTCGCTGTGGCTGACCCTGCTGGTGGATATTTTCCTCAGCGCCGCCGTCTACGCCGTGCTGATCCTGGCCCTTGGCGGCACCACAATTTCCGAATTTCTCGATCTTTTCCCCCGCAAATCTGCCCGAGAGTGAGGTTACACCCATGATACCGTTTCCCGAAAAAGGACACTACACCTATGCCGATCTGCTGCATATCATCGCCCTGCTCCGTTCTCCGGAGGGCTGCCCCTGGGACAAAGTACAGACCCATAAGAGCATTCGCCGGGGGCTTTTAGAGGAGGCGTACGAGGCCGCCGAGGGCATCGACCGGGACGATCCCAAGCTTCTGTGCGAAGAGCTGGGGGATCTTTTGATGCAGGTGGTGTTCCACGCCGATATCGAAAAGGACGCCGGCCGCTTTACCATGGACGACGTGTGTGACGGCGTGGTGAAAAAGCTGCTGTTCCGCCACCCCCACGTGTTCGGCACCGCCCACGAGGATTCTGCCGAAAGCGTCCTCGTCAGCTGGGACGCCCTGAAGCGGACAGAAAAAGGCCAGAAAACCACCGCTGATGCCATGGACAGCGTAGCCCGATCCCTGCCGGGGCTGTGGCGGGCCGAGAAAATCCAGAAGAAAGCCGCCGCTGACGGCTTCGACTTCGCGGATATCCACGGCGCCATGGACAAGCTTCGGGAGGAGGTGGGCGAGCTGGACGAAGCGGTACGGGATCACACCAATATCGCCGAGGAACTTGGTGACGTTCTCTTCGCCGCGGTCAAGGTGGCGCGTTTTGCCGGTGTCGATCCGGAAACCGCTATTTCCGGCACCAACGAAAAATTTATCCGCCGCTACCGGAAGATGGAGCAGGAAATTCTTGTTCAGAATTTAACCATTTCGCAACTTTCTCTTGACGAACTGACAGACTTGTGGGATAATGCTAAAGGTTGCTGATGTCAGCCATTTGTTGATGCAATACAAAAGAAAAAATTTTTATTGGAGGATATACCATGAATAAGACCGAACTGATCGCCGCTGTCGCTGAGAAGACCGCTCTTTCCAAGAAGGATTCCGAAGCTGCTGTGAATGCCGCTATCTGCACGATTACCGAGGCTTTGAAGAATGACGAGAAGGTCCAGCTGGTTGGCTTTGGCTCTTTTGAGACCAAGAAGCGTGCTGCACGCAACGGTATGAACCCCCGCACCAAGGAGACCGTGAAGATCGCCGCTTCCAAGATTCCCGCTTTCAAGGCCGGCAAGGCTCTGAAGGACGCCGTTAAGTAAGATAACGACACAAAAAGCGTGGGGTTGCCCCACGCTTTTTTCCTTTTCCAAGGAGGATTTTATGCGACTGGATAAATATCTCAAAGTTTCCCGGCTCATCAAGCGCCGTACCGTGGCCAACGAGGCCTGCGACAATGAGCGGGTCACCGTCAACGGCCGGATAGCCCGCGCTTCCTACGATGTAAAGGTGGGAGACGTGATCGCCATTCGCTTCGGCCAGAAAACGCTGTGCGTAGAAGTGCTGACTGTGGCGGACAATGTGGGCAGGGATGCTGCCGCCGCCATGTACCGGGAAGTCATTGCCCCGGCGGAATAAATCGGCTCTCCCCCTCATACACATAGAACAAAACTTGTGTAAAAGGGGGAGTTTCTCATGCCCTATGAGGTATCCGCCAATCCGCAGTATCACCGCATCACGCTGGAGGGTCGGGAACGGCTGATGGTGGGCGGCGTGGAGGACGTAGAGCGCTTCGATGACACCTGTATTGTTATGTCAACCTGTGCCGGAACGCTGGTTGTCACCGGCGAGGGTCTGCATATCGACAAGCTGAGTCTGGACGGCGGTGAGCTCCACGTGGACGGCCGCATCGATGGTCTGGACTACGAAGAAGATGTGGTGCGATCCGGCGGCTTTTTCTCCCGCCTGTTCACCTGATGGAAAACCACGTTGCTGCCCAGGCTCTCAGTCTGGCGGTCTCTCTGGCCATCGGCATTGCCGCAGCGCTTCTCTACGACCTGCTGCGCTCCATCCGGATCCGCTGGAAACGCTGGGCACCGCTGACCCATGCGCTGGACGTGGTCTATGCCCTGCTCGTTCTGTTTCTGGCCCTGTGGCTGACGTTGGTGATCGGGGAGGGCAAGCTGCGCCTATACATGATCACCGGTGCCGGCGCCGGTGCTCTTTTGTGGTGGCTTTTCCCCTCCCGCTTTCTTCGCGGCGTCTGGGATTTTTGGGTAGATGCGCTGGCAGCCTTTGTCCGATTGCTGCTGCGGCCTCTGGTCCGGTGCAAAAAAATCGGCAAAAAGGTCTTTTCTTTTCTCCGTAAATGGTTTACAATAATTCGTAACCCTGATGGAGAGGAGGCCTCCGGCATGAAGAAAAAGCGCAGAACCAACCCGCTGACCCTGCTGGTAATCGCCGTGTTATTGGTAGTTTTAAGTGTCAAAATCGTCCAGGTCTATCAAAAGGTCTCTTCTGCCAAAGCGGAAGAGTCCGCGCTGACCCAACAGCTTGCGGATCAGCAAATGGAAAACGATTCTCTCCGCTCCGATCTGAAAAAAGCCGGCGACACAGATTTTATCAAACGCCTGGCCCGGGAGCTTCTGGGGCTGGCCGAAGAGGGCGAACGCATCTTCTACGATGTGAATGAATAGCAAGGGAGAGCCGTATGGCTCTCCTTTTTTACGGCGGCACACGCAGGTGCCGCCCTACGAATTCTACCGAGCTTTTTCGCCTATCCCGTAAGATCGTAGGGGTCGATGCCCACATCGGCCCGCCGCAGCAGACCTGCAACTCGTCTCGGGCGGATGTAGGCATCCGCCCCTGCAAATATTTCTCTCTAAGAATAAAAAGAGACCGCCTTTTTCAAGGCGGCCCAAGCGGGTGGGATATTGGAAAGCTTCCTTGATCATACTACTCCATCCCGCCGCCGTTGTCCATAGGAGCTTTTGTCGGCTTGGCACTACTTTTCCCGCTTTTGGTCGAAATGCTCACCCCGCCCCTGATTTTTGTAACTATCCTACAAAAATGTCTCTACCACCTTTTCAAATGTTCGTCACTGTGTTATACTGTTTTCAAGGAAAAGGGGAAACCCGTCCCCGACCCTTACCTGTCGTTACCCAAGGAAAGGAGCAACTGTTATGAAGTTCACATTCGCCTGCAAGAAAATCACCCTCAACGACTCCATTAAGGAATACGCCGAGAAGAAGATTGCCAAGCTCGACAAGTATTTCCCCCAGGAGGCAGACGCCTTTGTGACCTTTGCCGTGGAGAAGAAGAACCGCTGTGTGGTAGAGCTGACGATCCGTGCCGCCAACGGTACGCTGTTCCGTGCTCAGGAAGAGGATCCGGACGGCGATATGCGGGGTGCCATTGATGCCGCCGTCACCTTTATCGACCGCCGCATCCGCAAGAACAAGACCCGTCTGTCCAAAAACCTGCGTGCTGAAGCGCTGCAGCCCGAGGTACCCGCCGAGTTCGATGTGGCGGAGGACGTGGAGTTCAACGTGGTCCGTACCAAGAAGTTCGATGTCAAGCCCTTGACCATTGACGAGGCCATTTTGCAGATGAACCTGCTGGATCACGCCTTTTATGTGTTCCGCAATGTGGACACCAACGTGATAGACGTGGTCTATCGCCGCAACAACGGCGGTTACGGCCTGATCGAGACCGAGGAATAAGCTTATCAATACCAACGCGGCGGTCTTGTGACCGCCGCGTTTTTCTGTCATCGTTCGCCGTATTCTCCGTAGGGGCCGGCGTCCCCGACGGCCCGCATTCCGTTACCCATCGGCGGGACGTCCGGAGGCCGTCCCCTACGACATTTCCAAATCACTCTTGCTATATCGTAGGGCGGGGTGAGGTCACCCCGCCCTACGGATTCCGCCGATACTTTCCCGGAAGATTTCGTAGGGGCGACCCTTGCGGTCGCCCGCATTTTATTCGTTCTCTTTCTCCGGCACCACCAATTCGATGACCGGCTCCGGCGCATTGATATATATCTCCTCGCACTCGCGCTGTGCCGCAATGAGAATATCCACCGCGTCAGCCGCCGCCCGCGCTATTTTGAAATACATCTCTTTATAATCCGGCATGGCACTCTCCTGTTATGTTTTATAATATAACATAATCATAACATATAACATCACTTTCTGCAATCCTAAAATAGGAACAGAAAGGGGTGTTTCTATGGCAAATCAGTTGGTGATCCGTCCAAAAGGGGAGGATGGCTATAAAACTTTTTCCATTCGGATCAAAGAGGATACCGCAGCGCAGCTTGACGAAATCGCCGCCAAAACAAACCACAGCCGCAACGAGCTGATCGGTCTGTTTCTGGAGTACGCGCTGGCAAACTGCAAAATCGCTGAAAAATAATGCTCTACCCGGATTTTGCGCGGCGGTCTTGTGACCGCCGCGTTTTTCTGTCATCGTTCGCCGTATTCTCCGTAGGGGCCGGCGTCCCCGACGGCCCGCATTCCGTTACCCATCGGCGGGACGTCCGGAGGCCGTCCCCTACGACATTTCCAAATCACTCTTGTTATATCGTAGGGCAGGGTGAGGTTACCCCGCCCTACGAATCCTATCGGAGGTTTTGGCTTTTTCTCTTGCAAATTTCCCCCAAACCGCCTAAAATAAGACCATCTCTTCCCGCGAGGTGCTTTTATGGAAGATTTCATTCTGATCCTGGAACTGATCGGTACCTTTGCCTTTGCGGTTTCCGGCGCTGCCGCCGCTATTGACACCCGTCTGGACATCTTCGGCGTGTTTTTCTGCGGTGTGATCACCGCTCTGGGCGGCGGTGTCTTTCGGGACATTCTGCTGGGCAAGCTGCCGCCTACCATGTTCTGCCAATACGTGTACCTTATTGTGGCCCTGTCGTCCTCGCTGGCGGTGTTCCTGTTTGCCCATTTTTGCCGCCGGATCTTTGTCCAGCAGGCGGAAAAACTGGCCACCCTGAACAATATCTTTGATGCGGCAGGACTGGGTGTCTTCACCGTGGTGGGCATCAGCGCCGCCATCACTACCGGATTTGGCGACAATGCCTTTTTCGTCATCTTTCTGGGCGTGGCCACCGGCTGCGGCGGCGGTATCCTGCGGGACATCACCCTCAATCGGGTGCCGCTGATCCTCAGCAAGCGCATTTACGCCGTGGCCTCTCTGGGCGGCGGTGTTCTCTACTATATTCTGTCTACCGCCGGCTGTATGCCGTGGCTCTGCGTTTTGCTGAGCATCTCGCTGATTTTTGTTCTGCGGATTTTGGCGGCTCTGTTCCGCTGGGATCTGCCCAAAGCTTTTTGACCCCTTGCAAATTTCCCCGTTTTTCGGTACAATAGAGAAAATACCAACTTTTGTGAGGAAATTATGATCGGATTTTACGACTATACGGTAATCGCCACCTATCTTGCCACGGTTTTGAGCATCTGCGGAATTTTTCAGGCCATGAACGGCCGCCTGCTTACCGCGGTGATCTGCCTGTTGGTCAGCGGTCTTTTGGACACGGTGGACGGCAAGATCGCCCGCACCAAGAAAAACCGCACCGACAGCCAGAAGCGCTTCGGCATTCAGATCGACAGCCTGAACGATGTGATCTGCTTCGGTGCCCTGCCCGCCGTGATCGCCTATGCCATCTGCCGCGGCACAGACGGCACCGTCCCCGTGTGGTATATTGCCACGCTGTGCTTCTTTGTGCTGTGCGGCCTGATCCGTCTGGCCTATTTCAACGTGCTGGAAGAGGAGCGGCAGGAGACCGAGGGTGGTCTGCGGACGTACTATCTGGGTCTGCCCATCACCGCCAGCACCCTGCTGTTCCCCCTGCTGTGCGTTCTGACCTCTGCCCTGGGACACCCCCGGTTGATTATGGGGCTGGGTCTGTTCCTTACCGGACTTCTGTACGTCATGCCCATCCGTGTCCCCAAGCCCCGGACCAGGGCCATCCTCATTCTGGCGCTGGTAGGTGCGGCAGAACTGACCGGCCTGTGTCTGCTGGGTCTGTAACCGAAATCGCAACCAAAAAAGAGAGCCTTTCGGCTCTCTTTTTTTCAGCTTGTCAAAAAAGCCTCTGGCTTTTTTGACAAGCTGAAAAAGCACAGCATTTTGCATTCTGCAAAATGCGAAAAACGGCTGATTTCAGCCGTTTTTTGTGCTACTATTTCATTCGAGGCGGGCTTTTGCCCCCTCGAGCTCCCCCGCTACTCTATCATTCGTAAGCTTTCGCTTTTTGCTTCAAGTTTTTTGACAGTCTGCAAAAAAGAGAGCCTTTCGGCTCTCTTTTTTTATTTTCTATCACTCGTCCAGCAGCTTCAGTTCGTCCTCGTTGACCTTACGCAGCTCTTTCTTGTTCAGCAGATCGTACATACACGGCACCACAAACAGCGTCATCAGCGTGGCGTACAGCAAACCGCCGATGCTCACCAGCGCGATGGGCTGCACCAGAGACGTACCCACGTTCTGTGCCAGGGCCATGACGATCAGGCCCAGAATGGTGGTCAGCGAGGTCATCAGAATGGGGCGCATACGGGTCACGCCGGCATCCAGAATGGCCTCCCGCCGCTCCATACCGGCAAGACGCTGCTGGTTGATATAGTCCACCAGCACGATACCGTTGTTGACGATGATGCCCACCAGCATCACGAAGCCCACCAGCGACACCACGGAGATTTCGATCCCGCTGATCAGCAGGGCCAGAAAGCCGCCGGTAAAGGCCAGGGGAATGGTAAACATCACGATGAACGGGGATGTCAGGCTCTGGAACTGTGCTACCATAATGAAATACACCAGAATGATACCCAGCACCATCATCAGCAGCACCTGTCGGATGGCATGCATAATCTGCTCGTTCTCGCCGTCAAAGGCGTATTTCACGCCGTCCGGCAGCTCGATACCTTCCATCGCATCCTGCACCGCAGAGGTCACCTGTGTCACGTTGTAGCCGTCGGCGATCTTGGCGCTGACGCTCAGACAGCGGCGCTGATCCACGCGGGAAATACTGTTGAGGCTTATGGTCTTTTCCACCGTGGCGATGTCGCCCAGCCGGAACGTGCCGTTGTCGGCAGGCGTCTGCTCTGTCGTACCGCCCATCACAGCACCCATGGCGGACAGATCCCCGCCCATGCCGCCGGCAGCACCGCTTATGGCATCTGTCATGGTGGTGTCCGCTGTCAGCACCAGGTCCTCCAGCTCCTCCAGCGTCAGCACACTCTCCTCGCTGCCCTCCAGCACCAGATCCATCTTCTGCTGATCCAGCACCATCTGGGAACCGGTCACGGTGGTGCTCATCTTCGCCGCCACCTGCATATACACCTGCGCCACGGTCATGCCGTGCTTCATGGCGGCCATGCGATCCACGGAGAGGTGGATAGCAGGCGCTGCATTTTCCAGACCGTCAGAGATCTCCGTGGTGCCGTCTACGCTTTCGATCTGCCGGGCAATGGTCTTTGCTGCCGTCTGCAGGTCGCTGATGTTATCGCCGTAAATGGTCAGGCTGATGCCGCTGCCGCCGGTCACCATGCTCATCATCTGGTTGATGCCGTCGCACTTGACCTCGCAGTCGAGATCGGCACACAGCGCCTCGATCTCCTTGCCGGCCTTCATGCCGGAAGTACCCTCCGGCATGGTGATATACATGGTGGCGTCAAAGGAACCGCCGCCGCCCAAAACACTCATGGACTCGCCGCCAATGGCAACACCCACGGCGTCCACGTTTTCCACCGTCATGGCCCGCTCTGCCACCTCATCGGCAAGGGCTGCCGCCTGCTCCATGGTGGTCTCCTCGGGCATGGTAATGGAGGCGGAGATCATGTTCATATCCATGGTGGGCATAAACGTATAGCCCCGTGCCATAGCGCCCAGACCGGACGCGATCAGCAGCGCCAGCGCACCGCCCAGGATCACCGCCTTGTGGTCCAGCGACCAGTTGGCCGCCTTCCGGTAAACCGGATAGATCCGATCCAGAATGCCCCGCTTGGGCTGATATTCACCCCGCAGCAGCCCCTGCGCCATGGCAGGCACCAGCGTCAGCGCAATCAAAAGGGATGCCAGCAGGGAATAGGTCATGGTCAGCGCCAGATCGGTAAACAGGGTCTTGGTAATGCCCTCCACAAAGACGATGGGCAAAAATACGCACACCGTGGTCAGCGTAGAGGCGGTGATCGCACCCAGCACCTGCTGTGCGCCGGATACCGCCGCCTGGATCACGGTAGCTCCCTTGGCACGCAGACGGTAGATATTCTCGATAACCACCACCGAGTTATCCACCAGCATACCCACGGAAACCGCCAGGCCGCTGAGGGAGATCATGTTGATGGTCACGCCGGAGAAATACATCAGCACCACGGCAAAGATCACGCTGACGGGAATGGACACCATGGTGATCACGGTGGGACGCCAATCCCGCAGGAACAAAAACAGTACGATCACGCTGAACAGCGCACCCCACAGCAAACTGGAGAGAATGGTTTTGACAATCAGGTGGATATAGTCGCCCTGATCCATCAGGGGAACGAAGTGCAGACCGGCATATTCGCTTTCCAGCGTTCTGAACCGGTTGGTCACGTTTTCGGAGACCTCTGCCGTTGCGTAGTTGGATTGCTTATTAAAGGTGACGATCACGCCGTCCCGTCCGTTGAGCTTGGCGTAGATCTCGTCAGCGTTGTCGGTAACCAGTACCTCTGCCACATCACCCAAGCGAATGGGCTCCAGTTCGTCCATGCCCAGGTCGATCAGCACCAGCTCCCGCAGGGTCTCCGTCTCCAGGATCTCATCGCCCACGCTGACCATATAGCTCACGCCGGCGTTGTCCTGAATATAGCCTGCCGGCATGGAGAAGTTCTGCGCCGTAAGGATCCCGGAAATGGTGTTCACGTTCAGGATCCCGCTCAGGTCGGTCTTTTCGCTCAGGGTCTTTCGCGCCTCTTCAATGGCCGTCAATCCCTGGTCGACCTGGGTCAGGGCGGTGCTGATCTGCACGCTGCCGGTGGTCATCTGGGTCACGGCGTCCAATGCACCGGACACCGTTTCGCCCAGTCCGCGGATCAGCGAGCCGTCTGCCATGCCCCGCACCAGCTTCCCAAGCTGTTCGGCATTGCGGCGCAGGGTCTCCAGCTTGCCGGCCCAGCTGTCGTCCAGCTCAGTCTTACCATCGCCCAGCAGTCCGTCAATGGCCTGCTGTTTTCCCTGCTCTATGGCAGCCTGGGCATCCAGAAGCTGCTGCCGGGCGCTGTATAACTGACTCGCGGTTTTGTCCAGGGTCTTGCCGATCGCAGACTCCAGCTTTGCGCCCAGTGCGTCCATCTTCTCCTTAGACAGTACCACATGGGCCTCTCGCTGCAGCGTACCGGTGATGTCCACACTGGCCACACCGGTAACACCGGTAAGCTTATCGCCCAGGGTATCGTCCACAAAGTCGCTGAGCTCATGGATATCCATCTCGTCCGAGGAGATGGCCGCCACCATCACCGGCAGCATGGCCGGGTTGATCTTCAGCACATAGGGAGCGCCCACCATGTCATCCCATTCGCCCTGCAAAACGGCGATCTTCTGCTGGATATCCACGCCGATGGTGTCCAGGTTGACCCCCTCTTCAAACTCCAGCGCCACCATAGAGACGCTGTTCTGGCTGGTGGAGGTCACCGATTTGATGTCGTTCAGCATGGCCATGGTCTTCTCCATGGGCTTGGTGATGTCCTCCTCCACACTCTCCGGGCTTGCACCGGGGTCTGTGGTAAAGATGATCACATAGGGAAAGTCCATATTGGGCATCAGATCCGGCGTCATCTTCAGATAGGCGACCACGCCCAGTACGATGATGGCCAGCACCGAGACAAATATGGTCAAAGGTTTTTTCACGCTGAATTTCGGCATGAGGGGTTTCCTCCTTAAAAAGCATTTTATTTCAATGGTGTAGTTTATCATCTTCCCTGTCAAAACGCAACGCCCACTTTGTATCGTTTACGAATTTGTTACAAACCTCTGTTGATACTTGGCAAAAAAGGATACAAAAAAGCACAGCGCCTCTGAATGCGCTGTGCTTTAGCCTCTATCTTCCGGTTTTGTAGGGAACGGGCTTGCCCGTTCCGCTTATGCCTCCATTTCCCCCGCCGGGAGCATCACCACATCGGCCCGCCTATATCGCAGGTCGCTCACCGTCTCCTGCAATTCCACAATGATCCGGTTGGACACCAGAAAGCCCTCCGCCGTCAGATGCCAGCCGCCCTCTGTCCGCGCCGCCAGTCCGTGGCGCTCATACACGGTAAATTTCTCCTCCAGCGCCGAAAAGGGCAGGTGATAGGTGTTCTCAAAGTATCGCTTGTCCATGCCCTGCGCCGTCCGTAGGGACAGCATGATATACTCCATACACCGCTCCCGGTGGTCGATCTCCTCCCGCCGGGAAACGCGCCGCTGTCCCGCGATATAGCTGTCCAGATCCTTTTCGTAGGCAAACCGTACCTGGCCGAAATCGGAGTGGGCGCCGGGTCCGAACCCCGCATAGGGCAGCAGGCGCCAGTATTTCAGATTGTGGCGGCTCTCATACCCCGGCCGGGCAAAATTGGAGATCTCGTACTGCCCATAGCCCTGCCGTGCCAGAAAGTCCGCCGCCCACAGGTACATTTCCGCCTGTTCATCGTCATCAGCCGCCACCATTGTATCTTTTTCGCGCCACAGCGGCGTGTTCTCCTCCACTTTCAGCCCATAACAGCTTATATGCTGTGGCATAAGCCCCACCGCCTCTTGCAGAGTCTGCCGCCACTTTTCCATGGTCTGATCCGGCAGACCGTAGATCAGGTCGATACTCAGGTTGTCGAACGCCGCTTTTCTCGCCGCCGCAACAGCCTGCTTCACCTGCTCATAGGTATGTATCCGCCCGATCCGTTTCAAAAGCCCATCGTCCGTGGACTGCACCCCCAGTGAGATCCGGTTAAATCCGGCCTGCCGCAGTTTTGCAAGGGCGTCTGCGTTCCCGGCGCTGTCGGGATTTGCCTCCAGCGTGATCTCCGCATCGCCGTCCACGGCGTAGTACTGCTTCACCGTTTCCAAAATCCGGCACAGCCGCTCCGACCCCAGATAGCTGGGCGTACCGCCGCCGAAATACACCGTGTCCACCGGCTGCCCCTGCATTTGAACTGCCGTCTCCCGCAAATGGCAAATCAGCGCTGCCGTATAGTCGTCCATCTTCTCCTCGCAGTGGGGCAGGGAATAGAAGTCGCAGTAGGCGCATTTGCTGGCGCAAAAGGGGATATGGATATATAAGCCCAAGGGTGTCATACGTTTTCCTCCGGCTTCACCATCTTCACCGCGCCGTAAAAGCAGTTCCCCAGACAGCCCCGGCAGCCGATGCAGCGCACGGGATCCACCTCATAGAACCCGTCCCCGCGCAGCCCGATACAGTTTACCACGCAGAACATGGCGCACCAGCCGCAGCCGGTGCAGCTCACCGGATCGATGACCGCCAGCAGGTGTTTTTTGATGCCAAACGGATGGGCGCAGTCCTCCATGTTCTCCCCTCTTTTCCTATTCTTTGCTTTTCATAGTATATCCCTTTTTTACCCCTTTTTCAACGCATGATTTTCCCCTTTTCGGTACAAACTACCGGAGAAAGGACGTGTTTTTTATGGACATGACGCCAAAGGAATATCAACAGTATGTAAAATCCCGCGCCCCCAAGTCCCCGCTGCTGAAAAACCTGCTTATTGCCTTTTTGGTTGGCGGCGGTATCTGCTGCATCGGCCAGGCGCTGCACGATTTCTATGCTTCTCTGGGCCTGAATCTGGAGGATGCCGGCACCGCCACTTCGGTGTCTTTGGTGTTTCTCTCTGCGGTATTCACCGCCCTGGGGCTGTACCACAAGCTGGCCCGATTTGCCGGTGCCGGCACTCTGGTCCCCATCACCGGCTTTGCCAACTCGGTGGTTTCCCCGGCCATCGACTTCCACGCCGAGGGCATCATCACCGGCACCGCCGTCAAGATGTTCACCGTAGCAGGTCCTGTCATCGTCTTCGGCACCGCCGCCAGCGCTCTCTACGGTGTTTTGCTGTGGGCTCTGAGCTGAAACAGGAGGTAACTGTATGAAAAAACGCAAAGCTCCGCCGGTCACTACCGGCTACGATCCCCGGGCGGTAGAACGCGCCCCGAAATTTGCAGACGGCCATCTGCCGCCGGAGGATTCCATTCCCCGTTCTCCCGTAGGGTCGGACGACTCTGTCCGCCCCTCATCTCCCACCGCACCGGACGGCATTTCCGGGGATTGGCAATAAATGCAAAAAAGACGGCCTTGGGCCGTCTTTTTCCGTAGGGGCGGCCCTTGCGGCCGCCCGAAAAAACACCTGTCGCTGTTGCGACAGGTGTTTTATTTGTCTGGTTTATCCGTCCGGCATAAAATATAATCCACACTGACCTTGTAATAGTCCGCCAGCTTCACCAGAATTTCATCGGTCAAGGGCTGTGTGCCGGTTTCAATATAACTGTATTTTCTCTGGGTGATGCCGATATGCGCCGCAATTTCCTTTTGCTTCAGGTCGTGATCTTCCCGCAAATCCTTCACACGGTTTTTCATGGCATCACCTCCGCTCCTGTATTTACTATACAGTAGATAGAATTTATCTATTGACGTGTAGATAAATTCTATCTAAAATGTTTTGTAAAGGAGGTGCAATTATGCCCGATTATCAAAAAATGTATTTGCTGCTGTTCAACGCCGTCACCGATGCGCTGGAGGATATTTCAGCCTGCAACTACGGCGCTGCCCGGGAACGGCTGATCTCTGCCCAGCAGCAGACGGAGGAAATTTACATCAGCGCCGGAGACGAACTCATCTCCGCACCGCGCGATTGGCAATAAATGCAAAAAAGACGGCCCAAGGCCGTCTTTTTCCGTAGGGGCAGATGTCCACATCGGCCCGTTTCAAATTGTCGGCAAATTCCAATTTGCCGACACCTTCATTCTTCACTTTTCATTTTTCACTTTTCATTCTTCATTTTCCCTCTCCCCTGTGTTATAATGTTCCCATCAAACAGGGCGAGGGGGGCGGCACCATGTTCAAACGCGCATACATCGAAATCACCGACATCTGCAATCTCCGCTGTTCCTTCTGCCCCGGCACCACCCGCGCCAAGCGCACTATGACCCCGGACGAATTCCGCACCGTGGCGCAAAAGCTCCGCCCCTATACCGCTTATCTGTATTTTCACGTCATGGGGGAACCCCTGCTCCACCCCCAACTGCCCATGCTCCTGCAAATCGCCGCCGATCTGGGCTTTCGCGTCTGCCTGACCACCAACGGCACGTTGTTGGAACATGCCGCCGATACCCTCCGAAACGCTCCCGCGCTCCACAAGGTCAGCATCTCCCTCCACAGCTTCGAGGGCAACGGCGGCGATGACCTGACCGCCTATCTGGAGTCGGTCTGGGCCTTCTGCCAAACCGCCCGCTGCATCGTCTCCCTGCGCCTGTGGAACGAGGGCGGGCAAAACCGCCGCAACGATGAAATCGAGACTTTTTTCTCCCAAAAGCTGGGCTTTGCCGTACAAAGTCTGCCCCGCGACCCTACCGGCAGCCGTAAATTGCGGGACAGGCTCTATCTGGAGAGCGCCGCGAAATTCGACTGGCCCGACCTCGCCGCTGAGGAACAGGACGTGGAATTCTGCCACGGACTTCGCCAGCAGATCGCCGTGCTGTGTGACGGTACGGTGGTTCCCTGCTGTCTGGACGGAAACGGCAATATCCCGCTGGGCAATCTGTTGACGCAGGATCTAACGGACATTTTATCCACTCCCCGGGCAAAAGCCATGGTGGACGGCTTTTCCCGCCGTCAGCCCACCGAGGAGCTGTGTAAAAAATGCGGCTACGCCGCGAGGTTTAATCTCTGACTGCCCGAAAAAACCGTAGGGGCGGCCCTACGAATCCTACCGAAACCTCCCGCCTATTTTCATTCTTCATTTTTCATTCTTCACTCTTCACTCTTCACTTCTATGAACGATTTATTCAAAACCCTACAACAGCTCCCCGCCCCGCTGCTGGACTGGTACGCCGAAAACCGCCGCGTTCTCCCTTGGCGGGAGGAGGTCAGCCCCTATCGCACCTGGATCTCGGAGATCATGCTCCAGCAGACCCGGGTCACGGCGGTACTGCCCTATTTCGAGCGCTTCATGGCGGCCTATCCCACGGTTCGTGACCTTGCCGCCGCCGATGACGGCGAGCTGATGCGCCTGTGGCAGGGATTGGGCTATTACAGCCGGGCCCGCAATCTCAAGCGCGCCGCCCAACGAATTGCGGAAAACTTCGGCGGCACATTCCCCGTTACATACAAAGACCTTATCACGCTGCCGGGCATCGGGGACTATACCGCCGGAGCCATTTTGTCCATCGCCATGGGGCAGACTGTCCCCGCCGTGGACGGCAATGTCCTGCGTGTGGTCAGCCGGGTCTGCGGCTATGACGGCGACATCACCGACCCCAAACGGCGAAAGCTGCTCCGTGATGCGGTGGCGGCAATTCTGCCGGAGGGTCACGCGGGAGAATTCAATCAGGCCATGATGGATTTGGGCGCCACCGTCTGCCTGCCCCACGGAACGCCGCTGTGCGATGCCTGTCCTTTCTCCCCGTTTTGTGCCGCCCATGCCGCCGGACAGGAGAGCCGCTTTCCGGTAAAAGCCCCCAAAAAAGGAAAACGCACCGAGGAGAAAACGGTCTTTCTTCTGCGCCGCGGTCAGGAGACCGCTCTCCGTCAGCGGCCGGAAAACGGCCTGTTGGCCGGGCTCTGGGAATTCCCCAATACCCCCGGTACCCTGAACGAAACCCAGGCCGCCGCATGGCTCTCTGAAAACCATATCATTCCCCACTTATGGCTAAAAAAAGTCCATTATACCCATGAGTTTACCCACATTTTGTGGAAAATTACGGCATATATCGTAGAAGTTGCGGGAAACGGTCAAAGCGACTGGGTGTGGTGCGACCCGGAAGAACAACAGCGCAGGGCAATCCCCTCCGCCTTTCAAAAACTGGTAAAGGAGATCGAATGATGGCACAGCTCTACTTCAAATACGGCGCCATGGGCTCCAGCAAAACCGCCAATGCCCTGATGGCTCGCTTCAACTATGAGGAGCGGGGACAGGCCACCCTGCTGGTCAAGCCCCAGATGGATACCCGGGACGGCGACCACATGGTGAAAAGCCGCATCGGCCTGACCCATGAATGCGTGTATTTCCATGAAATGCAGGCCATGCCGGACAAAGAGTTACAGCAATTTGCCTGTATTATTGTGGATGAAGCGCAATTTCTGACCAAAGAAGAGGTCTATTATCTGGTGCATCTGGTGGACGACTGCAATATCCCGGTGATCTGCTACGGTCTGCGGGCGGACTTCCGGGGCGAGCTGTTCTCCGGCAGTTATCACCTTTTGGTGCTGGCGGACAAGCTGGAGGAGGTCAAGACCATCTGCTGGTGCGGCAAAAAGGCCACGTTCAACGCCCGATTCGACAGCAGCGGCCGGGTGGTAAAAGAGGGCGCACAGGTGGTCATCGGCGCCAACGACCGGTACATCGGCCTGTGCCGCAGACATTGGATGTCCGGCGACCTTGGCCCCGACTTTGACATCACCAGACTATGATCTGTCATCTGTGTCCCCGGCGCTGCGGGATAGATCGCAGCCGGGCGGTCGGCTACTGCGGTATGCCCGAGGGTCTGCGCCTTGCCCGGGCAGCCCTCCACTTCTGGGAAGAGCCGGTACTCTCCGGCACAAGAGGCAGCGGAACGGTTTTTTTCTCCGGCTGCAATCTCCGGTGCGTCTACTGCCAGAACCACGATATCTCCGCCGGCGGTTTCGGAAAAGAAGTTTCCCCGGAACGGCTGCGGGAGATTTTTGAGGATCTCATCGCCCGGGGTGCCCACAACATCAATCTGGTCACCCCCACCCATTTTGTGCCCTGGATCCTGCTGGCACTTACGCCCAAGCTGCCGGTGCCGGTGGTGTATAACTGCGGCGGATACGAGCGGGTGGAGACCCTGCGGTTATTGGAAAACACGGTGGATATTTATCTGCCGGACCTGAAATATGCCGATGGGAAAATTTCCGGCAAGTTTTCGGAAGCACCGGACTATTTTTCGGCAGCAACGGACGCCATTTCGGAAATGTATCGGCAAGTGGGCGACTATGTCATCGAGGACGGCTTGATGAAAAAAGGCGTGATGATCCGTCACTTGGTTCTGCCGGGGCAGCTCAACAATACCAAAGCCTGTATCGACTGGGTGGCCCGTACCTTCCGGCCCGGTCAGGTGCTGTTTTCGCTGATGGCGCAGTACACGCCCCAGCCGGGTGCCGAGGGGCTGTTGGCCCGCCACGTCACCGCAGCAGAATACCGGGCGGCAGTACAGTACATGGAAAACTGCGGCATTACCGATGGTTTCACCCAGCAGCGCACCAGCGCAAAGGAGGAATATACACCGCCGTTCGATTTAACCGGCGTGTAAAAGAAAATGAAAAATGAAGAATGAAGAGTGAAGAATATTGGAATGGTATTGCGGAAATATATTTCCGCAATACCATTATTTTTCATTTTTCATTCAAAAAAGAGAGCCTTTCGGCTCTCTTTTTTATTTCTCTCTGTCGTAGGCCACCACCACGCGGCGGTTGGGCTCGGTGCCGATAGAATAGGTGGTGATATTGGGCTCGTCCTGCAGGGCGGCGTGGATCACATGGCGCTCATAGGCGTTCATGGATTCCAGCGTCACGCTGCGGCGGTACTTGGTCACCTTGGCCGCCACCTTTCTGGCCAGACTTTCCAGACTGGCTTCCCGCTTGGCACGGTAGTTCTCGGCGTCCACATGGACCCGGATCCGCTTTTCGCCCCGGGCATTGACGGCATAGTTGGTGAGCTGCTGGATGGCATCCAGCGTTTCGCCGCGGCGACCGATGAGAGCGCCCAGCTTGTCACCCTCCAAAATCACCTTATAGCGGCCTTTTTCAGCCTCATAGACTTTGATCTGAGCGGGAGCGTCCAGATTTTCCAACAGGCCGGAGAGGAATGCGGTAATGCGCCGGGCATTGCCGTCTTCGCACAGGGGCAGATCCATGGGGGGGATCTCCTCTTTGGGCACAGGCTTCTTTTCCTCCTGCCTGGGCTGGGGTTTGGCCTTGGGCTGGGGAGCAGGCTTGCTCTCCGCCTTGGGCTGCACCGGCTTGGCGGGCTTGATGGGCGCGATGGGCTCCACCTCGTCAAAACCGGCATCCTCCGGACCGTAACTCACGCGGACACGGGCCGGATTGCCGCCCAGACCCAGAAAGCCGCTCTTGGCACGCTCCAAGATCTCCACGGAAACCTCATCGCGATCCAGTCCCAGCTGTTCCAGCGCCTTGGCGATGGCTTCTTCCTCGGTCTTGCCGGTTACATCAATATAACTCATGACAAAACTCCTTATTCACCGTAATGGTCTTCGCTGTAAGCACGGCCACGGGCGTAGGGACGGTTGCCCAGACGGCCGTTTTCATTGGTGCCGGCTCTCTTCTCCGCCTTCTCCGCTTCCTTTGCCAGCTGCTGCTTCTTCTTGCTGGTGGCAGGAGAGGCTTTGCCGGTCTGCTCTGCCAGCCTCTGGTCGTAATTGTTGCGGGCCGTCTGCATCTTGGCATAGCGCTTTTCCCGTTTTTCCCGTTCCTTATCCGTCTCTTCCCGGTCCAGGATCTTATTGAAATACTTGTTGAGAGTCAGCTCCTGCACCACGGAGAAAGCGGCCTGGGCTGCCCAGTAAATGCTCAATGCGCCGGGCATAATGAAGCCCAGCCACAGGGTCATCAGGGGCATCAGGTACATCATGGCCTTGCCGCTGCCCTGCATACTCTGCTGACCATTGGCCTTCATGGAGACGATGGTCATGGCAAACTGCGCCAGCGTTGCCAGAATGGGCAGAGCGAGCAGACCCCACATGGCCCAACCGCCATGAGGGAACTGTCCGATGAGGCTTTGGGGAGTGGATGCCAGATCGATACCGATAAAGTTATAGTCCAGATCGATCAGGTGGTCAAACTTGCCGGCAAAATCTGCCCAGTGCTCGTGGGCAAACTTGGCCAGATAGATCTGTTCGTATGCCGCCTGCTGGGTACCCACACCGGTAAAGCCCAGCGTCTGCGCCAGTGTACGGACGCCGTTGATGGCTTCCTCCGTCATGTTCATGAAGTACTTCATGGGCATACGGATGATGTAGTAAAGAGCAATCAGAATGGGGAAGGGGATAAAGCTCCACAGGCAGCCGGACATGGGGTTGATGCCCTCACGGGCATACAGCTCCGCCATCTCCTCCTGCTGCTTCTGCTTGTTGTTGGCATAGCGGGTCTGGATATCCTTGATCTTGCCCTGCATACGGTTCATACGCAGCATGCTCTTCTTGCTCTTGAGCTGGAAGGGCAGCATGATCAGCTTGACGATCACGGTAAACAGCAGGATCGCCAGGGCATAGGAACCGGTCAGCAGATAGATCTGACGGGTCAGCCATGCAAAGGGCCAGCAGATATAGTAGCCGATTTGTTTAAACATAAAATGGTTTTCCTCCGATTCAATTTTTCGAGGGTTGTTGCACCGTTGCGTCTCACACGGTGGATAATTGGTGGATAGATTAGGCCGGCACGTTACGGCACAGGGTCATATCCGCCCTTGTGAAAGGGATTGCATCGCAGAAAACGCCGAAAACCCAGCCATGCGCCCTTGGCCGCGCCATACTTCTCGATGGCTTCCTTCGTATATTCCGAACAGGTGGGGATATACCGGCACCGGGGCGGGTGCAGAGGGGAGACGGAGGTCTGGTAAAAGCGGATCAGCTTCAGAAAAAACCGCTTCATAACGCACGCTCCAAAAGCGACAGCTTTGAAAGGGCGTCCAGATACTGCTCTTCCAGCACAGAGTAGGGCGTACGAATGGCGCGGCTGCGCACCACGATGATCATATCATAGCCCGGCACCATTTCAGCCTTGTGGTTTCGCCACAGTTCCCGCATCTGACGGCGAGCCCGGTTCCGCACCACGGCCTTGCCCAATTTGGTGCTGACGGTGACCCCCAATCGGGTCATTCCCCTGCGGTTTTTCTGGCAGTACACCACCATGCACGGCTCCACAGCAGAGGTACCCTTGCGGTAGATCCGGCGGAACAGATAATTCTCTTTTACCGTGGTATCCGGTTTCATGGTGCTTTTCCTCCATGAGATACACCAATAGGGACGGCAGTATCCCGGAAATCGGGCTGACGTCCCTGCGGTATCTATTTCGACGCGCAATGCATTTGTCCGGAGCCTGTAATTACAGGGTCAGGCTCTTGCGACCCTTGGCACGACGACGAGACAGGACCTTACGGCCGTTGGCAGTCGCCATTCTCTTGCGGAACCCGTGCACCTTGGAGCGCTGACGCTTTTTTGGTTGATAGGTACGGAACATTGCATGACACCTCCATTTAGAAATTTTGCTCATACTCGACAGCGAAATCATGGATTTCGCCGCAGTTGACACACTCAGGCGCCGAAAAACGGCGCAACTGGTATTATACAAGTATCTGTGCCCGCTTGTCAACATAAAATTTCGTTTTTCCTGTGGAAAACCGACACCTATTTAATATAATATGTCAAAAAACTGTGGACTTTTCCACAGGCTTTTGGTATAATGGGGCTATATAATTTGTGGGATTATGCGCCCTACTATCAAATACAAATGCGAGGGAGCGAAAACAAGGATGAAATCACTATCCGACTTCTGGCAGAGCGTGCTGCAAAGTATGTCTGAGCACCTGTCTGACACCACTATCAAGACCTGGTTTGACGAGGTGGACATTATCACCATGGAGGACTCGGCTATTGTGCTGCACTGCGGCAACGACTTTAAAAAAAGTGTGATCGAGGCTCGGTTTATGGGGTATATCAAGGCAGCGCTGAAGGACACCTTTTCGGCGGATCTGGAGGTTAAGCTGCTGGATGATGAGCAGCTTGGCGCCTATCACGGTGTGCGGCCGGATCAGCCGGACGGACCGGAGGGCAGCGACGGCTTTACCTTTGAGACCTATGTGGTGGGTCCCCAGAACAAGATGGCCTATGCCGCCGCCCGCAGCGTGGCCGAAACACCGGGTAAAAACTACAACCCCCTGTTTATCTACGGCGACAGCGGGCTGGGCAAGACCCATCTGCTGTATGCGATCCATCACCAGACCCGCAAGCTCCACCCGGAGAGCAAGATCGTGTACATCAAGGGCGACCAGTTTATCAACGAGTTCATTGAGCTGGTGCGGCTGGGTCATGGAGACGAGTTCCGGGCCAAGTATCGTGACGCCGATATGCTGCTGGTGGACGATATCCAGTTCGTGGCCGGCAAGGAACAGGTACAGAATGAGTTCTTCCATACCTTTAACACCCTCTATGAGGGCGGCAAGCAGATCGTACTGACCTCCGACCGTCCGCCCCGGGAGATGACCCTGCTGGACGATCGGCTGCGGACCCGGTTCGAATGGGGTCTGATGGCGGACGTGGCGCCCCCCGACTATGAGACACGTCTGGCCATTATCCGCAACAAGGCGGCGCTGATCGGCATTAAGCTGCCGGACAAGGTGATGGACTACATCGCAGAGAATGTTACCGCCAACGTACGGCAGATCGAGGGCACGCTGAACAAGATCCTGGCCTATCGGGACCTGCTGGGTGACCGGGTGGACGAGGAGACCGTCAGCCGAGCCATAGAGGATATGCTGAAAAAGTCCAACGAGTATGTACCGACTCCTGCTGTGATCATCAACTATGTAGGGAAGTACTACGGCATTGATGAGGACGTGATCCGCGGACAGAACCGCGGCCGGGAGATGACCAATGCCCGCCAGATCGCCATGTATCTCATTCGGCGCATGACAAATCTGAGCCTGAACGACATCGGCAAGGAATTTGAGGGCCGCGACCACACCACCGTACTTCACTCTCTGGATAAGGTGGAGAAGCAGATGCGTTCCGATCCCGCCTTTGCCGAGGTGGTCAAGGAGATCACCACCAATATCAACGCCAAGAGATGAGTATTTTCCACAAAAAAAGTGCAATTCACGTGGAAACCGTGTGGAAAGAAAATTCTTCCCCTTTCTTTGTGCAAAACCTGCTTCATTTTCCACACAGGGGTGTGGGAGAAAAATCCTGTTTTTTCAACCTTTTGGGAGGTCTTTCCACAATAGCTTTGCCTACGTCTTCTATTACTTCAAAAAGATTAGAGTATTCTTTTCCTTTAGAATTCAGAACTGAAAATTTGATCCGCAAAAAGAGAAAGGAACGTGAACGATATGCTGAAATTCTCCTGTGAAAAATCCCTGCTGCAAAGCGCCGTTTCCACGGCCAGCCGTGCAGTAGCTACCAAAAGCTCAATTCCCGCCCTGGAAGGCATTTTATTGGAAGGCACCACCAATCTGTCCCTGTCCGGCTACAATATGCAGACCGGGATACGAACCGCCTTTGAAGCACAGATCCATGAGGAGGGGCGCATCGTACTCAACGCCCGGCTGTTTGGCGACATTATCCGCAAGCTGCCCGATGATGTGGTGGTATTTTCCGCTGATGAGAAGTATTTGGTGAAGCTGACCTGCGGCGACAGCAGCTTTGAAATTCTCGGCATGAGCGCAGACGATTATCCGGAGATGCCGGAAGTTGATGACGAATACAGCATGTGCATGGAACAGCGCACACTGAAAGCCATGATTAACGAAACCTCTTTTGCCGTCAGCACCAATGAGAGCCGTCCGGTCCACACCGGCAGTCTGTTTGAAATCAACGAAAACGGCTTGACCATCGTATCTGTGGACGGCTTCCGTCTGGCTTTGCGCCGGGAACCGTTGGAGAAGATAGAGGGCGGCGCGTTCCGCTTTGTGGCACCGGGCAGTGCGCTGCGCGAGGTGGAGAACATCTGTGCCGACACCGATGATCTGATGGAGGTAACACTGGGCAAACGGCACCTGCTGTTCGAGGCCGGCGCTACCCAGCTGATCTGCCGCCGTCTGGAGGGCGAATTCCTGGATTATCAGCACGCCATTCCCCGCAGCAATCCCATTTCCGTGGAGGTGGAGAACAAGGCCATGCTGGAATGCCTGGATCGTGTCAGCGTGGTGATCAGCGAAAAGCTGAAGAGCCCGGTGCGGTGCCTGTTTGATTTGGATAGAGTCTATCTCTCTGCCAAGACCGGCAACGGCGAGGCAAAGGACGTGTGCACGGTCAAAGGAGACGGGAAAGAATTGGAAATCGGCTTTAACAACCGCTATCTGATGGACGCTCTGCGCTATGCGCCGGCGGAAACCGTGAAAATGGAGCTGAACACCGGCATTTCCCCCTGCGTCATCGTTCCTGCTGACGGCAGCGAAAATTTCCTTTATATGGTACTGCCGGTAAGATTGAAGGCGAATTAAAAAAGAGAGCGGAATAAGAAAGTCTATTTTCTACGATATAACAAATTTGTTTTAGAAAATTTGTAGGGGCGGATGCCTACATCCGCCCGCAGATAAAAGGCAAACACGGGACGATGTGGGCATCGTCCCCTACGAAAAAACGATATGAAAATAATCACCATTACAACCGAATTTATCAAGTTACAGGATCTTCTCAAGCTGGCGGGCGCGGTCTATACCGGCGGCGAGGCCAAGGCCATGGTACAGGAGGGCTTTGTTGCCGTCAACGGCCAGGTCTGCACCATGCGAGGCAGAAAAATCCGCCCCGGCGATACCGTCACCTATGAGGGTGAGGACTATCAGGTGCAGTATGCGGATTGAGGGACTGGAGGTCTCGGGCTTTCGCAACTACGACCATGCGGCGCTGAGCTTTGACGAAAACTGCAACGTGATCTACGGCGAAAATGCCCAGGGCAAAACCAACCTGCTGGAGGCCATTCACTATCTGGCCTGCGGCAAATCCCTCCGCGCCCATTCCGACCGGGAGCTGATCGGTTTTGACAGGGACTTTGCCCGGTTGCAGGGCTATATCCGAAGCCGTGACCGCAATTTCGTTACCACCATTGACCTCTACCGCGGCAAACGCCGGAAGATGACGGTGAACGGCGTGGCGGCCAAGAACAACGCCGCCCTTTCCGATGTGCTGCACACGGTGTTCTTCGCGCCGGAGGATCTGTTCCTCATTCGGGAGGGCGCCGCGGCAAGACGGCGGTTTATGGACCTGTCGCTTTCACAGTTACGCCCCAAATACGCCGAAGCATTGGCAGAATATACCCGGCTCTATGAGCATAAGACCCGCATTTTAAGAGATTGCGGTGAGCTGCCCCGGCTTCTTGATATGCTGCCGGAGTTCAACGCCCGGCTTTGTGAGGTGGGCGCCATTCTCATCTACTACCGCGCCCGGTTTTGTGAAGCGCTGGCTGCCTATGCCTATCAGGCTCACCGGGAGTGCAGCGGCGGCAAGGAGGAATTGAGCCTGCTATACCAGACCGTCAGCACGGTGGAAGACCCCATGGTGGACGTGGCGGTGCTGCGGCAGCAGCTAAAGGAGCATCAGGCAGCGCATTTTGACGCGGAGATCGCGTCCCGGCTGTGTCTGTCCGGTCCCCACAAAGATGATATTGAGGTCTCCGTCAACGGCCAGAGCGCACGGATGTACTGCTCACAGGGGCAGGTGCGGACGGCGGCACTCTCCTTGAAGCTGGCGGAGCGGGAAATTCACAAGAACACCTTTGGCGAATATCCGGTCATGCTGCTGGACGATGTTTTGAGTGAGCTGGACCCCAAACGGCAGGAATATGTGCTCAACCGCATTTCCGGCGGGCAGGTGTTCATCACCTGCTGCGAAAACGACAGATTGGACACCCTACTAAATGGCAAGGTGTTCCACGTGAAAAACGGGGAGGTGGTCTGATGAGCTATCTCCATATCGGACAGAACGTGATGCTGGAGGAAAAGCACATCATCGGTATCTTTGATCTGGACAACACATCCACGTCCAAGCACACCCGTGCCTTTTTAAAGCAGGCGGAGGAGGACGGCGTGGTGATGAGCGCCTGCGAGGATATACCCAAATCATTCCTCGTCTGCGACCACCCCTATCACCGGCAGATCGTATATCTGTCGCAGTTGAATACCAAGACACTGGAGAAACGGTAAATGCCGTAGGGCGGCACCTGTGTGTGCCTCCGCGACGGACATTGAAAAAAACCGGCGGGACACATGGGTCCCGCCCTACGAAGAGAACAGAGTAGGGGACGGCCTCCGGACGTCCCGCATAAATCAGTTGATAAAACCCCAAAAGGAGTAGAACATAATGGCAGAACTTCAGAAGGTAACACAGGTACAAACAGAATATGACGCCTCGGAAATTCAGGTTCTCGAGGGTCTGGAAGCGGTGCGGAAGCGTCCCGGTATGTATATCGGTTCTACCAGCGCCAGCGGATTGCACCATTTGGTGTATGAGATCGTTGACAACTCCATTGATGAGGCTCTGGCGGGTTACTGTACGGAAATACAGGTGACGATCAACGAGGGCAATACCATCACCGTTACCGATAATGGCCGGGGTATCCCCGTGGATATTCAGGCGCAGACGGGTCGTCCCGCTTTGGAGGTGGTGTTCACCGTGCTCCACGCCGGCGGCAAGTTTGGCGGCGGCGGTTACAAGGTGTCCGGCGGCCTTCACGGCGTAGGCGCCAGCGTGGTCAATGCCCTTTCCGAGTGGCTGGTGGTCCACGTTCACAAGGACGGCAAGATCCACGAGATGAAGTTCTCCCGTGGCAACATCACCCAGGAGATGAAGATCATCGGCCAGACCGACCACACCGGCACCCAGGTGACCTTTAAGCCCGACCCGGAGATGTTCGACACCTTGGATTATGAGTACGAAACGCTGCACACCCGGATGAGGGAACAGGCTTTCCTAAACGCCGGCTTGCAGATCACCATTACCGATGCCCGACCCGGCCATGAACAGGGTGAAACCATGCGCTATGAGGGTGGTATCCGGGAGTTTGTCAGCTATATCAACCAGAACAAGACGGAGATCCATCCCGAGGTCATCTATATGTCCGGCGCCAAGGACGATTCCACCGCTGAGATCGCCATGCAGTACCATGACGGCTACAACGAGACGCTGGTGTCCTTTGCCAACGATATTCATACCCCGGAGGGTGGTATGCACGAGACCGGCTTTAAGGCGGCGCTGACCCGTGTGCTGAACAGCTACGGCATCAAATACGGCATGATCAAGGGTGACGACAAGGTGTCCGGCGAGGATTGCCGGGAGGGTTTGACCTGCATCATCTCCGTGAAGCTGCCTGAGGCGCAGTTTGAGGGTCAGACCAAGCAGAAGTTGGGCAACGCCCATATCCGCACCCTGGTGGATCAGATCGTCTCCGATCAACTGGCGGTGTATTTGGAGGAGCATCCCGTTATCGCCCGTACCATTCTGGACAAGGCGCTGACGGCCAACCGTGCCCGGGAGGCTGCCCGGAAAGCTCGGGAGTCCATTCGCCGCAAGACGGCTTTGGGCGGCGCTGCCATGCCGGATAAGCTGCGGGACTGCAACGAGAATAACCCGGAGCTCACCGAGCTCTACATCGTGGAGGGTGACTCCGCAGGCGGCTCTGCCACCCAGGGTCGTGACTCCCGATTTCAGGCGATTTTGCCGCTTTGGGGCAAGATGCTGAACGTGGAGAAAGCCAGAGCCGACAAGGTTTATGGCAACGACAAGCTCCAGCCGGTGATCACCGCACTGGGCGCCGGCATCGGCGAGGAGTTCGATGAGAACAAGCTGCGGTATCACAAGGTCATTATCATGGCCGATGCCGATGTGGACGGCGCCCATATCCGTACCCTGCTGCTGACCTTCTTCTTCCGCTTCATGCGGCCCCTGATCGAGCAGGGCTATGTGTATTCCGCCGTGCCGCCCCTTTACAAGCTGACCCGGGGCAAGACCACCCGCGTGGCGTACTCCGAGGAGCAGAGAGAGCGGGTCGCCGCCGAGATGCGGGGCGACAATCCCGATGCCAAGGTGGACATCAGCCGGTTTAAGGGTCTGGGCGAGATGAATCCCCACGAGCTGTGGGAGACCACCATGGATCCCACCACCCGCACCCTGCGCCGCATCACGCTGGACGATGCCGTCCGCGCCGATGCCACCTTTACCGTATTAATGGGCGAAAAGGTGGAGCCCCGCAAGGAGTTCATCGAGAAAAAGGCCAAATACGCCGTGAATCTGGACTATTGATATTAAATAGAAGGTAGGGGTCGATGCCCACATCGACCCGCGGGCGGATGTAGGCATCCGCCCCTACAAAAGCAAGTCCCATCCTACTAAGGAGTGAAACTTATGTCCAAAAAACCCCAATATGATCCCGAGGAAATTCGGTACCCTGACCAACATATCGTGGAGTCCCCTCTCGTTCCCGAGATGGAGAACTCCTATATTGAATATGCCATGTCCGTCATCGTGGGTCGTGCCCTGCCCGATGTCCGCGATGGTTTAAAGCCTGTGCATCGCCGGATCCTCTACGGCATGTACGAGGATAACCTGACCTATGACAAGGCATTCCGCAAATGCGCCACCGCTGTCGGTGACGTGCTGGGTCGTTATCACCCCCACGGTGATGCGTCCGTGTACGATGCCCTGGTGCGTCTTGCCCAGGACTTCTCCCTGCGCCACCCCCTCATAGACGGCCACGGCAACTTCGGCTCCGTGGACGGCGATCCCCCGGCGGCTTACCGATATACCGAGGCGCGTCTTTCCAAGCTGAGTAACGAGATGCTCCGGGACATCGACAAGGAGACTGTCAACTGGGACCCCAACTTCGATGAGAGCCGCAAGGAGCCCCGGGTACTGCCCTCTCGGTTCCCCAACCTGCTGGTGAACGGCTCGGCCGGTATTGCCGTGGGTATGGCCACCAATATCCCGCCCCACAACCTGAAAGAGACCATCGGCGCCTGCATCTGTGTGCTGGATAACCCCGATGCCACCCTTTCCGACCTGATGGAGCACATCAAGGGTCCCGACTTCCCCACCAGCGGCATCATCATGGGCAGAAGCGGCATCCGTGCCGCCTATGCCACCGGCCGCGGCCGTGTGGTGGTCCGTGCCCGCCACGAGTTCGAGGAGTTCGGCCACGACCGCATCCGCATCATCATCACCGAGCTGCCCTATCAGGTCAACAAGCGCATGCTCATCAAGTCCATGGCCGAACAGGTGGAGGACAAGCGTCTGGAGGGCATCAGCGATATCCGTGACGAGTCCGACCGCAACGGTATGCGTATCGTCATCGAGCTGAAGCGGGACGCCAACCCCCAGGTGGTGCTCAACCGCCTGTTTGCCCAGACCGCCCTGCAGTCCGGCTTCTCCATCAATATGCTGGCGCTGGTGGACGACCAGAAGCAGCCCAAGCTGCTGTCCCTGCGCCACATCATTGACGAGTATCTGACCTTCCAGAAGGAGATCATCGTCCGCCGCACCCGGTACGACCTGAAAAAAGCGCTGGAGCGTGCCCATCTGCTGGAGGGTCTGCTCATCGCCCAGGACAACATCGACGAGGTCATCCGCATTATCCGTACCAGCTACGATGATGCCAGGGAAAATCTGATGCAGCGCTTCGGCTTGGACGAGATACAGGCGCAGGCCATTCTGGATATGCGTCTGAAAGCCTTGCAGGGGCTTGACAGAGAGAAACTGCAAAACGAGTACAACGAACTGGAGGAGCGTATCGCCTACTTCCGCAAGATTCTGGAGAGCGACGAGCTGGTGGTTTCCATCCTCAAGGAGGAGCTGCAAGCCATCGCCGACAAGTTCGGTGACGACCGCCGCACGGAAATTCAGGACGTGGAGGACGAGATCGACATCGAGGATCTCATCGAGGAGGAGCAGTGCGTCTATACCCTGACCCGCAACGGCTACATCAAGCGCACCCCCGTCAGCGAGTATACCGCCCAGAGCAAGGGCGGCATGGGCAAGAAGGGCATCACCACCCGGGACGAGGACAGCGTCATTGACGTGTTCACCGCGTCTACCCATGACCACATCCTGTTCTTTACCGACACCGGCAAGGTCTACCGCAAGAAGGGCTACCAGATCCCCGAAAGCGGCAAGGCCGCCAAGGGTATCGCTCTGGTCAACTGTTTGCAGATCGAGGTGGACGAGCGGGTACAGGCCATGCTCCACTTTAGAGAAAAGGGAGACGACATCGACCGCTATCAGCTCACCATGGTGACCAAGAACGGCACCTGTAAGCGTGTAGCGGTGTCCGCCATGCAGAATATCCGCCAGAGTGGCCTGCGCGCCATCAATCTGGAGGAGGGTGACGAGCTGGTGAGCGTTATCGAGACCGATGGCACCGCCAAGATTTTGATCGCCACCCACGACGGTATGGCGTGCTGCTTCGATGAAAACGATGTCCGCACCATGGGCCGTACTGCCGTTGGTGTTCGGGGTATCCGGCTCCGTGAGGGCGACTACGTGATCGGCGCCGCCTTTGCCGATGAGGCAAAGCAGGTGCTGACCATTACCGAAAACGGCTATGGCAAACGCACACCCGTCAGTGAATACCGCATCACCGGCCGCGGCGGCATCGGCGTGAAGAACTACGAGGTCACGGAAAAGACCGGTAAGGTCATCGGCATGAAGATCGTGGACGGCAGCGAGGATCTGCTGCTGGTCACCCACAGCGGTATCCTGATCCGCACCGCCGTGGACAGTATCCGCGTGGCGGGTCGTGCCACCCAGGGCGTCATCGTCATGCGCTTCAAAGAGGAGGGCGACAGCGTCATCTCCCTGGCTCTCGCCGAAAAGGACGCCGAAAGTTGAGATTGAAAAGGGAAATTTGTAGGGGCGGACGACTCTGTCCGCCCGCAAATAAACCGGAAGAATAAGCATACGGAGGGTTAAACCATGTCCAGTGCACCCAGAGAGGCGAAAGTTCCTCTGACCCGTTGGCAGTACTTCATCAAAAATCTGTACCAGAACAGCGCGAACAGCGGAAAATTCACTTACAATAAGATCATTTACGACAAGTCCGAGGAGTTACAGGCCATCGACTATAAGAGCCAGCGCGTCAATCTGGTGCTGGTGCTGCTGCTGGTGGTGCTGTTCATCGTGACATCCAAGTATCAAAACGCCTGGTTTGTGGCGGCGTATATCGTTCTGGTGATTGCCGGACAGATTTACCGCCTGCTGATGCTGCCCAAGGACATCAAGGCACATTTGAAAGACAATGGCTACCGGGAACGCTATTGAAATGCAGATCATTGCCCGGATCCACACGCCGTTTCCGGAGAAATTCGGCGTGCCGCGGCAGAGCGGACTGGTGGATACTCCGGCGCAGATCGTGTTCGAGCCGGCATACCGCAACCCGGACGCCCTGCGGGGCATCGAGGGCTTCAGCCATCTGTGGCTTTTGTGGCAGTTTGACCGCGCCGAAAGGAAAACGTGGTCGCCCACTGTGCGCCCGCCGCGACTGGGCGGCAATCAGCGCATGGGGGTCTTTGCCACCCGCTCACCCTTTCGCCCCAACCCCATCGCCTTGAGCTGCGTGAAGCTGTTGGGGGTGGAGGACGGCGTTCTCTGTGTCAGCGGTGCGGACTTGGTGGACGGCACCCCGATTTTGGACATCAAGCCCTATCTGCCCTATTGTGACAGCCACCCCGATGCTGTGGGCGGCTGGACGGACGGACTGGAGAGCGTTTCCTTACAGGTGGTCTTTCCTGCCGATTTGTTCCAACTTTTGCCGGAAGCTTGCCGGGAGGGGATCATGGGCGTTTTGCAAAGCGATCCCCGTCCCCGATATCAAAACGACCCCGACCGCGTCTACGGCCTGACCTACGGCGGCGTGAACGTAAAGTTCCGCGTGGACGGGAATAGGCTATTTGTTCTTTCGATAGAGCCGTAGGGGCGGATGCCTACATCCGCCCGTGGGGCGATGTGGGCATTGCCCCCTACAATATATGAGGAACCATCTATGAAAACTGTCACCATATATACCGACGGCGCTTGCAGCGGCAACCCCGGTCCGGGAGGCTGGGGCGCGATCCTTTCCTACAACGGCAGAGAAAAGGAGCTATCCGGCGGCGAAGCTGAGACCACCAACAACCGCATGGAGCTGACCGGCGTGATCTCTGCCCTGCAAGTCCTGAAAGAGCCCTGTATCGTAGAGTTGTACAGCGACTCCAAATATGTCATGGATGCCATCAGCAAGGGCTGGGTCTACGGCTGGCAGAGAAACGGCTGGCGCAAGGCGGATAAGAAACCGGCGCTGAACGTGGACCTGTGGGAGCAGCTTTTGCCGCTGATTGACCGGCACGATGTACGCTGCCATTGGGTCAAGGGACATGCCGAAAACGAAAAAAACAATCGCTGCGACAAAATGGCGGTGACGCAGAGCCAGAAGTTCAAAGGAGAAAGTACTTGACATAATATTCCTTACATGTTATGATATGCCTGCATGATTGGCTGGTGACATATTACTGTTACAGTCTGCAATTTAAAAAGGAGGAAAATAAAATGAAGAAAATCATTGCTCTGGTACTGGTGCTGGCGATGGTTCTGTCTCTCAGCTCGGTAGCTCTTGCGGCAGATAAGAAAGAAAGCCCTATCGATTTCAGCAACGTCACCACTATCATTAAGACCAGTGAGAAGCTGCTGGCAACGGTCTTGGCCTTTGCAACGGCGCTGAAAAGCACGATGGTCAGCGTCAGCGCGTTGGTGAAGCTGCTGCCCGGCGCTGACCAATCGGCGGTGTCAAGCGTTTCCAAGACTGTTACCGAGTTTTATAACAACGTGAAGACCGTGAATACATTTGTGGCTACTGTAAGCAAGCTGGGCGATCTGTTCGGCACAATGGTTACCGTATTTGCCAAGTAAGATGTGATACATAAAGAAGACCCGCTGCGGTCTTCTTTTTTTTGCCCGAAATCGGCGATGTTCATAAATTGTTTACTTTGGTTTCAAGATTTTGTCATTTTTGTTGTCTATGATGGTATCATCCAAAAGGAACTCCATTTTCCAAATGTGATTTTCTCCCTCTCTCTCTTTACAAAATGACACAAGCAAAAGAAAGGCACACCGATACAGTCGGTGTGCCTTTCTTTTTGGGACTTCATTTTTTCGCCGTCTTATGTTACAATGAAAATACAAAAGCAAGGGGGAGGATTTCTCGTATGGAATTCAACGCACAGTTACAGGTGGCCGGTCTGCTGGAATGGATGAGACAGCAGATGGAGAAGTGCCATGGAAAAACCGCTGTCATCGGCATCTCCGGCGGCAAGGACAGCTCCGTGGTGGCGGCGCTGAGTGTGGCGGCCTACGGTAAAGAGAACGTATTCGGTGTGCTGATGCCGGACGGTGTCCAGCCGGATATCGACTACTCCAACGGCCTGGTGGAGGTGCTGGACATACCCCACACCACTTTTAATATCCACGCCGCGGTACAGGGTGTACTGGACGAGATGAAGGCCTGCGGCATGGAGCCCAGCCGTCAGACTGTGGTCAATCTGCCCAGCCGGATCCGCATGGCCACCCTGTATGCCATCGCCCAGAGTGTGGACGGCGGCATCGTCATCAACACCTCCAACCTCTCGGAGGACTGGGTGGGCTACTGCACCATCTATGGCGACAGCGCCGGCGCGTTTTCGCCCCTGGGTATGTACACCACCGAAGAGGTCTGCGCCATGGGGCGGGTGCTGGGTCTGCCGGAGCGGTTCGTATCCAAGCCGCCCAGTGACGGCCTGACCGGCCTTACCGATGAGGACAATCTGGGCTTTACCTACCATGCCGTTAACGAGTATATCCGTAAGGGTATCGTAGATCCCGAGACCAAGATCAAGATCGACCACAAGCACGACATATCCCGCTTCAAGTTCCAGACCCTGCCGGTGTATCAGAACGGCCTGCCAATCGTATTGGACGAGCCCACGGATTATTACAAGCCGGGGAAGAAATAATCCCCGTAGGGCCGTCGAGGACGCCGGCCCCTACAAAGCAAAATGAAATAAGGAGAAAAAGCCATGAAAAAGAAAGACCAAGCCGCCCTGGGCGGCGCGCTTCTGACCGCCACCGCCGCCGTGTGCTACAAGCTGGCCAAATGGGCAGGAAAGAAGATCAAACAGCGGACGGAGAAGAAAAAATAAAAAAAGAAAGCCCAAACGGGCTTTCTTTTTTTATGTGCATTTCTTAATACGCCAGCTTCTCGGTCAGGTAGGCTTTCAGCTCGCTGATAGGCAGACGCACCTGCTCCATGGTGTCGCGGTCACGGACGGTGACGCAGTTGTCGGCGGGGGTGTTCTCATCGCCCACGGTCTCAAAGTCCACGGTCACGCAATACGGCGTGCCGATCTCATCAGCGCGGCGGTAGCGCTTGCCGATGGAGCCGGTTTCGTCGTAGTCCACCATAAAGTCCTTGCACAGTTCGTTGTAAATTTCCATAGCCTTGTCGCTGAGCTTCTTGCTGATGGGCAGCACAGCGCACTTGTAGGGAGCAATAGCGGGATGGAAGTGCATCACGGTACGCACATCATTCTTTTCAGCGTTGACGACTTCCTCGTCATAGGCCTCTACCAGCAGAGCCAGCACGCTGCGCTCCACACCCAGAGAAGGCTCCACCACGTAGGGGATGTAGCGCTCGTTGGTCTCGGGATCGAAGTAGGTCAGATCCTTGCCGGACACGGTCTGGTGCTGGGTCAGGTCGTAATCGGTGCGGTCTGCCACGCCCCACAGCTCGCCCCAGCCGAAGGGGAACATAAACTCAAAGTCCGTGGTAGCCTTGGAGTAGAAGCACAGCTCCTCGGGATCGTGGTCACGCAGACGCAGATTCTCGTCATGCAGGCCGATGCTCAGCAGCCAGTTGTGGCAGAAGCTGCGCCAATACTGGAACCACTCCAGATCGGTGCCGGGCTTGCAGAAGAACTCCAGCTCCATCTGCTCGAACTCACGGACACGGAAAATAAAGTTACCCGGGGTGATCTCGTTACGGAAGGACTTACCGATCTGGCACACGCCGAAGGGCAGCTTGCGGCGAGTGGTGCGCTGGGTATTGACAAAGTTTGTGAAGATACCCTGCGCCGTTTCGGGACGCAGATACACAGTGTTCTTGGCATCCTCGGTAACGCCCTGGAAGGTCTTGAACATCAGGTTAAACTGACGGATATCGGTGAAGTTGTGCTTGCCGCAGGTGGGGCAGAGAATGTTGTGCTCTTCCACAAACTCCTTCATCTCAGCCTGAGAGAAAGCGTCAATGGGCTTAGGCAGCTGGAAGCTGTTTTCGCCGCACCAGTCCTCGATCAGCTTGTCAGCGCGGAAACGCTCGTGGCACTCCTTGCAGTCCATGAGAGGATCGGAGAAGCCTGCCAGATGACCGGAAGCCACCCAAGTCTGGGGGTTCATCAGGATGGCGGCATCCTGACCCACGTTGTAGGGGTTCTCCTGCACGAACTTCTTCCACCACGCCTTTTTCACGTTGTTCTTCAGCTCCACACCCAGAGGGCCGTAGTCCCAGGTGTTGGCGAGACCGCCGTAGATCTCGCTGCCGGCGAAGATGAAGCCGCGGTTTTTGCACAGGGCAACGATCTTGTCCATGGTCTTTTCGGTGTTTTTCATGTTGATACGCTCCTTTATGATAAATGTAAATTTGAATTGCGACAAATAAAAACGCCCCGAGCCTGTTACAGCTCAGGGCGAATAGCAATCTATCCGTGGTTCCACCTGAATTTGGATACAATCCACACTCTTGCGCCTTAACGCGGCATACGGCGGGCATTTCCTCCCGCAGCTCCGGGGAGCCACCCCCATCACAGCTTTTCAACAGGGAAAGCCTATCACATTTTTCCCGAAAGGTCAAGAGAAAAATGGACAAATGGAACGGTCAAGATCGTTCTCTGCAAGAGGCTTCTGTCAGTTCAGAGGCAGCAGCTCGTCGTGCATGAAAATATCTGCCACTTTGAAGGAAAGCTCCACATAGTTGGACAAGATATCTCTCATGGCATCCCGGCACGCATCCGGCAGCGTCAGCGAGCCGAAATTTGACATATCGTCCAGCACGCCGCTGTCGCTATACTGATAAACTGTCGTTTTATTCCCGCTTTTCACGGCGAAATAGCAGGAAGGGATGCAATCAGAAACGACGTCTTTGAACCACTCGTTTTCTTTTTCTGCCGCTTCGATCTGCGCCATCAGGGCAGACACATCCTCAGCGGAGAGCGCGGTTCCGTTCTCAATGTCTTCGCGTTCCTTGGCAACGACAATACTGACTTCCTTGCTTCCGCAGCCTGCAAGGCAAAAGAGCATGGCAAGGGAAAGGATAACGACTACCAGTTTTTTCATAATAACCCCCTAAAAAATCGTAAGATATTGTCATGGTATCAAACGAAAGCGGTTTTAGCAAGCGCAATATGTATTTTTGAAAAAAAGCCGCGTGCAGGGGCGGACGACTCTGTCCGCCGTGTTCCGTTTCATCAGCCGTTTTCCCCAACTTTCGGCGTGGGGGACAGGTTGGCCTCGTTCCACACCAGCGGGTCGTTCCCCTCGGCGTCATAGGAGAGCTGTAAAACCTGTCCGTCGTTGCTGACCTGAGCGTAGGAGGTGATCCGCTCACCGCCGTCGGCTTCCTCGGCAAAATTCAGGTGCCATACGCCCTCGGCGGCGTCATAGGATCCGCTTACTTCGCAGTCCTCGTCCGGCCAGTTGTACCGTGAGCGAATGGCGGCCACTGCCGCACCTTGCGTCATGCAGCCCTCGGCCACGGTGGCGTCATCCACCAGCTTCACCACCGCATCGCGGTACTGCGCCCACAAATCGTTGGGGATACTGCCGCCTATCACATAAGACCCCGGCACATCGTTAAAAAGAATGGTAACAGAAACCACCCCGATGCCCTGTTCCTCGGCAAGAGTCAGGTCATGGGTGCTGCCCGCTTCGCTGAATTCCACTCCCGTGGCGCACATGCCGAAGCCCTGGGGCCAACATTCAAAGGTAAAGCGCAGATCGGGGATCTCGGTGTTCCAGAAGTCAAAGCCCACATAGATGGGCGGCTCGCCGTCACCCTCGGACAGTTCCGTGGGCTCCCACTCCCAGCCGTGGGGCAGCGGCATACAGATATTCACATAGTCCCCCCATTGGTATTCCGCCACGGGCATGGGCGGCTCGGCAGGGACGGTCTGTCCGCAGCCCACCAACAGGGCAGCGAGACACAGTAAAAGCACAAAAAGACGTTTCATGGCAAAATCCTCCTTTTTGTATATTAGACGAAAGGATGGGGAAAAAGGTTCCGCATTGATTAAGCTCGCCCGTATATTTGTAGGGGACGGCCTCCGGACGTCCCGCCGAAAGATTATGCCGCGTGGATCAGCGGTAACACAGGAAAAAACGGACGTCCCTTCGGACGTCCGTTGTAGTGGGTTTCATCAACCGATCTTGTTGAGCTTCAGGGTCATGGCGCTCTTCTTGTGAGCGGCATTGTTCTTATGCAGCAGACCCTTAGCAGCGGCCTTATCGACAGCCTTGACAGCCACCTTGTAAGTGCCCTCGGCCTCGGTGCGATCGCCTTCAACGGCAGCCGCCTCGAACTTCTTGATAGCAGTCTTCAGTGCGGACTTCTCGGCCTTGTTGCGCTCGTTGCGAGCCTCTGCCACCAGAACACGCTTCTTAGCAGACTTGATATTCGGCAAACCAAACACCTCCCCGTAAAAATTTACGCAGATACTCCACGCAGAATGGTATTTTAGCATCTTTCCTTTGGAAATGCAAGGGTTTTTTCCAATTTTCGAGAGACTTTTTTGTATATTTTCTGTCGGGTGGGTCAAGCTAATTCTCAGCTACAATATTTTGTGTTTTTGTCGAGGAGTGACCACAAAAAATGAGTGTTCGCCGCAGTGATTTGATTTTGGAGGCCGCCGAACAATTGGCGGCGGAGGAAAAAAGCAAGGGAAAAAGCGGTGTTCGCCCGCTGAAAAGCCGCCGCTGCGGCTATGACGTAACCACGATGCGCGTTACCGCACCGGAAGATGCCGCGGCGCTGGGGAAACCCATCGGGCGCTATATCACGGTGGATCTGCGTCCCTATTTTCAAAGAGAGAGCGGTTTCTTTGCCCGGGGTGTGGCGTGCTTACAGGCGGAATTGAGTGCCCTGCTGCCGCCTCGGGAGGAAAATCGAGCGGTACTGGTAGTGGGATTGGGCAACTGTCACCTGACCGCCGATGCCATCGGCCCGATGGCGCTGGAGAGCCTGCTGGTGACCCGGCACATGGTGCGCCAGCTGCCCCGGCAGTTCTCGGCATTTACCCCGGTGGAAGCGCTGACCCCCGGCGTACTGGCGGCCACCGGTATGGAAACGGGGGAGCTGGTGCGTGCTGTGGTGCGGGAAACCTGTCCCGCCGCCGTTATCGCGGTGGACGCTCTTGCGGCGCGGAACCGGGATCGTCTTTGTGCCACGGTACAGATATCGGACACGGGGCTGATCCCCGGCAGCGGCGTGGGTAACCATCGCAGAGCGCTGAACAAAGAAACGCTGGGTGTTCCCGTTATCGCCGTGGGGATCCCCACGGTGATTGACGCCTCAGATCTGGGTGACACCCGAAACGGTGAGCCCCTGTTCGTTACGCCCCGGGACATCGACAGCCGGGTACGGGAACTGAGCCGCCTGGTGGGCTACGGCGTGACGCTGGCGCTCCAGCCCAGTCTGACAATTGACGATGTAACAGGGCTGCTGGGGTAAAAAAAGAGAGCCTTTTGGCTCTCTTTTTTTACTTGATGATCTCACCCTCGCTGGCGCCGCCGCAGGCGTTGGCCTCATCGGTGTCGATGTGCATACCCACGTTCCAGCCCTCGCCGGTGCGGATGACCACATCGTCAAAAATGGTCTTGCGGCCCTCAGCGCCCATGGCGACCTTCACGATGTCGCCGCTCTTGAGACCCATCTCGGCAGCGGCTTCGGGGGACATGTGAATGTGGCGCTTGGCCACGATAACGCCCTCCTTCAGCTCCAGCTCACCGGCAGGCCCCACCAGCTTGCAGCCGGCGCTGCCCTCGATCTTGCCGCTTTCCCGGACAGGAGCGTCCACGCCGATGCTGCGGGCATCGGTCAGGCTCAGCTCCACCTGGCAGGCCTTGCGTGCCGGGCCCAGAATGGACACGTTTTCAAAGCTGCGCTTGGGACCCACCACGGTAACGCGTTCATTGGTGGCGAACTGGCCGGGCTGGGACAGCATCTTGCGGACGGTCATCTGATAGCCCTTGCCGAACAGCACCTCCAGCGCTTCCTGGGTGACGTGGATGTGACGGGCAGAAGTTTCGACCATGATTTTCATATTAAGGTTCCTCCTCCAGTTGTTCTTGCAGTTTATTATTGCTAACCCCATTCAGGGGAAGATCACGAATAACGGTTTTGTAGACCCGACCAAAAAACACGAGGGTAAGCGCCAGCGAGAACACCTCGGCAATGGGGTAGGACCACCACACCAGATCGCTGTTGCCCACGGTAACGCCATAGCGTGCCAGCAAAAACGCGGCGGGGATCAGCACCACCAGTTGGCGCACAATGGAGGTGATCATGGAGTACAGGGACTTGCCCAGTGCCTGGAACGAACTGCCGAAGCCGATACATACGCCGGCAAAGGCAAAGCTCAGCGCAATGATCCGCAAAGCGGGGGTGCCTACGGCGATCAGCGTATCCGTGGCATCAAACAATTTCAAAAGGGTGGCGGGAAACGCTTCAAACAGTCCCATGCCGAACAGCATGATGATAGCCACATAACACACGCCCCGCTTGATGGTCTCCACCAGACGGCTCCGGTTCTGTGCGCCGTAGTTGTAGGCCACGATGGGTACCAGACCGTTGTTCATGCCGAACACGGGCATGAAGATGAAGCTGTTGAGCTTGAAGTAGATGCCGAATGCGGTGGCGGCGGTCTCCTTGGCTTCGTGGTAGGTGATGAGGATCTTGTTCATCAGGAAGGTCATCACCGAGCCGACAGCGATCATGATCACGCTGGGCAGACCGATGGCATAGATGTTGCCGATGACCCGCAGGTTAGGCCGGAATCCCCTGAGCTTGAGCTGAACATCCGGATTTTTGGTCAGGTTGAGAATGATGGCAAAGGTACACGCCACGCACTGACCGATGACCGTGGCGGTGGCGGCGCCGGCCACACCCCTGCCAAAGCCGTGAATGGTCAGACCAAATACCTGAAACTCGTCAAAGATAAAGATGGGATCGAGAATGATGTTGGTGATGGCACCCAAACCCTGGGAACACATGGACAGAATGGACCGCCCCGTGCCCTGCAAAATACGTTCAAACATGACCTCGCCGAAGATACCGATGGAGCAGCCGCAGCAGATGTGCAGATACACGGTGCCCTGCTCAATGATGTAGTCGATGTCGGTTTGTGCGGCAAAAAACACCCGGGCAAAGCACAGCGCCGCGATGGCGGAGATGACGAAGCCCATAAACGCCAGAAACACGCCGTTAATAGCCACCTTGTTGGCGTGGTGATACTCCCGTGCGCCCAGCGACCTGCCAAACAGGGCGTTCATACCTACGGCGGTGCCGGTGGCAAGGCCGATCATCAGGTTTTGCGCCGGAAACGCCAGCGAAACGGCGGTCAGCGCCTGTTCGCAGATCCGCGCCACGAACATACTGTCCACAATGTTGTAAAGCGCCTGCACCAGCATGGACGCGATGATGGGCAGGGACATATTCCAAATCAGCTTGGAGATGGGCATAACGCCCAGTTTGTTTTCTGTCTGCATGGGAAATTCACTCGCTTTTTATCGAAATAGTACAACAAAACAGTATAGCACAGCACAGACGAAAAAGCAATTCTGAAAATGAGAGTAGGGGCGACCCTTGCGGTCGCCCGTTTCCTTCGCAGGGGACGGCCTCCGGACGTCCCGCCGTATCGCACGCTCTCTCCGCTGTGGCGGCATGGGGTCATGCCGCCCTACAACGCGGACAAGATATGTGTAGGGGCGACCCTTGCGGTCGCCCGCTAAAGCGTTCCGCATTTACTCTGCGCTGATTCTACCAAAAGCGAAAGCTTCATTTTGCATTCAGCATTCTGCATTTTCAAAAAACGCCCGGATTTCTGCTTCACTTGCCGCAACACTGCCCTGGGCGAAACCGTCACGGCCGCCGCCGCGACCATGGAGGGCGGTGTTCATGGACTTGATGAGGGCGGCAATATCCTGTCCCGCGTGAATGACGGCGTACTTATACGCCCCGTCCTCACCTGCGAACACGGCGCATCTGCCGCCGCATTTGGCGGCCACCATGTCGCACAGCCGCCGCACACCGTCACCGGCTAATGCGCCCCGCACCAGTACCACGTCGCCCTTGCCTGCGTATTCCTCCGCGATGGCGGCAAAAGACGCACTCTCCAGCGCATCGGCGCGTTCCTTCGTCTCCAGCAGTTCTTTATTAAGTCTTTCCACCGCCGCAAAGGTCTTGTCCGGCTTGACGGACAGGAACTGTCCCACCGCCCGATTCTGCTCCCAGCTTGTGGTCAGATACCGTAAAGCCCTCTCGCCGCACAGCAGCTCCAACCGCACGCCGTCCTTGAATTTCTGCCAATTCGTGAACTTCACCAGTCCCACCTGACCGCTCAGGCTGACGTGGGTGCCGCAGCAGGCGCAGCAGTCCGCCCCGGGGAATGAGGTGATGCGTACCTGCCCCGTCAGTTCCTTTTTGCTGCGGTAGTCCATGGTTTTCAGTTCCTCGGCGGTGGGGTACACCGCCACAAAGGGATGATTTTCCCAGATATAGCGGTTGGCGGCGGCTTCGATCTCCAGCACGCCCTCCCACGGAATTTCCGCGTTGTAGTCGATGATGACGCTTTCCGCGCCCATGTGGAAGCCCACGTTGTCGCAGCGGTAGGCACTGCACAGCATACCGCTGACGATGTGCTCGCCGGAGTGCTGCTGCATGTGGTCAAACCGCCGCGCCCAGTCGATGACGCCGTGTACGGTTTCGCCAGCGGTCAGCGCCTTGTCGCAGGTGTGGACGATGACGCCGTTCTTTTCGTGGACATCCAGCACCCTTGCGCCGCCCAGCACGCCCCAGTCGGCAGGCTGACCGCCGCCCTCGGGATAGAACGCGGTCGCGTCCAGCACCACGGCAAAATTCTTCTTCTCCGCCTCGCAGGATAGGACGGTTGCGTCAAATTCCCGCAAAAACGCATCGTCATAGTAGAGTTTTCTGGTTTCCATCAATGCCGTTCCTCCAATCCCGCCAGATAATCCAGAGATACCTTATAAAATTTGGCCAAGTTGACCGCGATGTTCAACGGGATCTCCCGTTCACCGCTTTCATAGCGCGCATAGGTCGTTTTGTGCATATGGAGCAGATCGGCCAGCTCCCGCTGACTCAAATCGGCGTCCTCTCTCAAATCACGAATCCGCTGATACATAGACATGCCCCCTTTGCTTGACATTGTACACCATTTGGTGTACAATACAAAAAATGAACACCGGGCGGTGTACAAAGAGGGTGCATTTATGAAAAAAACCTGTGAAAATTGCAAATTTTTTCGCCTGCACTATATCCGTTGGGCGAATAGCCGCTATGTGCCGACCTGTGACGGGCATTGCGTGAAGCCGCGATTGAAGATCCGCAAAGCGGACACCTTGGGGTGTGTCTATTGGCAGGCGGCGGAAAGATCGTAGGGGACGGCCTCCGGACGTCCCGCCGTATCGCACGCTCTCCTCGCTGCGTTTGTGCCGTAGGGCGGCACCTGCGTGTGCCGCCGCTGGGGTCGGATGAGCTGGCGGCGGGACACATGGGTCACCCCTACGAATTCTCCCGAAACGTCCGAATCATTTGTAGGGGCGGCCCTATGTGTCCGCCCGTATTCCAATCGTCCGCGAATTCTAATTCGCGGACACCGCAATTTTTCACTTTTCATTCTTCACTTTTCACGAAAAAAATGACGCCTTCGGGCGTCATTTTTTACACTTTATTCATCCTCTTTCGCCGTCACGGCGATGTGCAGCTCCTTGAGCTGCATATCGGTGACCTCGGAGGGTGCGCCCATCATGATGTCCTGGGCGTTTTTATTCATCGGGAACGGAATGATCTCGCGGATGGAGCTCTCACCCGCCAGCAGCATCACCATCCGGTCCACGCCCGGCGCGATACCGGCATGGGGCGGTGCACCGTAGCAAAAGGCGTTGTACATGGCGGGGAACTTCTTCTTCACGTCCTCTTCGCCCAGACGCACCAGCTCGAACGCCTTGATCATGATCTCGGGGTCGTGGTTCCGCACAGCGCCGGAGGAAAGCTCCACGCCGTTGCACACCAGATCGTACTGGTTGGCGTAGATGTCCAGCGGATCGATCTCGCCCCGTTCCGCCTTGAGCAGAATGTCCATGCCGCCGTTTGGCATGGAGAACGGATTGTGGCAGAACTCCAGCTCGCCGGACTCGTCGCCGATCTCGTACATGGGGAAGTCCACGATCCAGCAGAACTCATAGCGCTCCTTATCGAAGTGGTTGGGGCAGGCGGCGCCGAAGGTCTTGATGAGAACGCCCACGCTCTTGGTGGCGTACTCCCCGGCTGCCACCACCACGAGGGTGTTGGGCTTGAGGGACAGGACTTTTTCCAGCTCTGCCTTGACGGGGGCGACAAACTTGCCGATGCCGCCGGCGATCTCGCCCTTCTCGTCCACCTTGAACCAGTAGGCCTTGCTGCCGGACTGGACTTCGCAGTCGGTCAGCAGCTTCTCGATCTGCTTGCGGGTCAGGGCGCAGTCGCTGATGTCCACCATCTTGACGGTCTTGCCCTTGAGGGCGTCAAATTCGCTGTCTGCAAACAGACCGGACACATCTTTGCAGGTCAGGTCGATACGCAGGTCGGGCTTGTCGGAGCCGTAGGTGGCCATGGCATCGTTGTAGGCGATGCGGCGGAACGGCGCGGAAGATGCCACGTTGTAGGTACCGAACTTGGCGAAGATGGGGGGCAGAACGTCCTCGAGGACGGCGAACACATCCTCCTGCGTGGCAAACGCCATCTCCATGTCCAGCTGATAGAACTCACCGGGGGAGCGGTCGCCCCGGGCGTCCTCATCCCGGAAGCAGGGTGCGATCTGGAAATACCGGTCAAAGCCGGCCGTCATCAAAAGCTGCTTGAACTGCTGCGGAGCCTGGGGCAGGGCGTAGAATTTGCCGGGGTGCTTGCGGGCGGGGACCAGATAGTCCCGGGCGCCCTCGGGGGAGGACGCGGTCAGAATGGGGGTGGTGATCTCCAAAAAGCCGTGCTCCATCATGGCTTGCCGCAGCGCCGCCACCACCTGACAGCGCAGAATGATGTTCTGCTTCACGGCGGGGTTACGCAGGTCGAGATAGCGGTACTTCAGCCGCTGTGTCTCGTCAGCTTCGCGGCTGCGGTTGATCTCAAAGGGCAGGCTGTTGTAGCGGCAGCGACCCAGCACCTCGATCCTGGTGGGGACGACCTCAATGTCGCCGGTGTCCTGCTTGGGATTCTTGCTGGCGCGTTCCCGCACCACGCCCTCCACGGAGATGGTGCTCTCCTTGTTCAGACCGTTGACAATAGCCATCATCTGCTCGTCCTCGATGACGACCTGGGTGGTGCCGTAGAAGTCACGCAGCACCACGAAAGCAAAGTTACTGCCCACGGTGCGGACGTTCTCCATCCAGCCTACGATCTTCACCTGCTTGCCCGCGTCAGCAAGACGCAGCTCGTTGCAGGTATGCGTACGCATCTGCATCATAAAAATCGCTCTCCTTGTGTGAATATTGATTATGTATTGTATAATTTAATGTAATTATTACGAATCGTTGTTCCACTGTAGGGGCGGACGACTCTGTCCGCCCGCGCTGTTACCCGCAACTTCTCGGATATTTCGTAGGGGCCGGCGTCCTCGACGACCCGTGCCGCATAACCGTACGGCGGGACGTCCGGAGGCCGTCCCCTACAAATTTTCTAAATCGCCGTTACTTCTCCAAAATAACCGTGCCCCGATTTCTCTCCGCCAGACCCTTCTGGATGAGAGCCAGCGCTTCGTCAAAGGGCAGCTTGACCTGTTCACCGCTGGTCATATCCTTGCAGGAGATCACGTTCTGGGCAATCTCGTCATCGCCCAAAAAGATGACGTAGGGAATTGCCAGCTTGTCGGCGTAGGCCATCTTGGCCTTGAACTTCTTGGGCTCGGTGTAGAGCTGGGTGCGGATGCCCTGATTCCGCAGTGCGGTGGCGGTGGCCACGGCGGGCGCCAGATCCTCCGTCATGGGGATCACCAGCACGTCCGCCGGTGCGGTGGGCAGATCGGGATTCAGCATCCCCTGCTCGCCCAGCACGTAGAACAATCGGGTCAGGCCGATGGAGATGCCCGCGCCGGGTAGCTGCTTGTCGGTGTAGTATTCGGCCAGATTGTCGTACCGCCCGCCGGAGCAGACGGAGCCGATCTCGGGGTGGTCGAGGAGCGTGGTCTCATACACCGTGCCGGTGTAGTAGTCCAAGCCGCGGGCAATGGTCAGATCCACGGCGAAGTTCTCCTCCGGTACGCCGAAGCTGCTCAACAGCTTCACCACGGTCTGAAGCTCACTAAGTCCTTCGTCAAAGACCTCGTTCTTGCCCTGATAATTTGCCAGTGCCGCCAGCACCTGGTCATTGGTGCCGCCGATGGCGATAAAGGTCATGATCTCGCCGGCCTGCTGATCGGTGATGCCGCAGTCGTCCATTAAGCACACCCGCACCTTATCCGCGCCGATCTTGTCCAGCTTGTCCACGGTACGCATGATGTCGCCGGACTTCTCGGTAAGACCCTGCATGGCGTAAAAGCCGTTCAGGATCTTGCGGTTGTTCACGCGGATCTGGAAGCGCTTCAGCCCCAGCTCGTTAAATGTGCGGTAGATGATGGCGGGGATCTCCGCCTCGTTGACGATGTCCAGCTTGCCGTCACCGATCACGTCGATGTCGGCCTGATAGAACTCCCGGAACCGACCGCGCTGGGCGCGTTCGCCCCGGTAGACCTTGCCGATCTGATACCGCCGGAAGGGGAACGCCAGCTCGTTATAGTGCAGCGCCACATACTTGGCCAGCGGCACGGTCAGGTCGAAGCGCAGAGAAAGATCCGCATCACCCTTTTGGAAGCGGTAGATCTGCTTCTCCGTATCGCCGCCGCCCTTGGCAAGAAGTACCTCACTGGCCTCGATGACCGGGGTATCCAGCGGCGTAAAGCCGTACAGCGCATAGGTTTTACGCAGAATTTCCATCATGCGCTCCATCTGCTGTTGGGGAGCAGGGAGCAGTTCCATAAATCCCGATAAGGTACGGGGCTTCAACTTTTCCATCAGTTCTCGGTCTCCTTTTCCTCTTCGCCGTAATCCTCCACGGCCTGAATGACTGCCGCCGTACCCTCGATGGCAAGCGTGTCCTCGGTTTCGATGGCATCTTGATTCAGCCGCTTCATCTCCAAGCCGACCTCCCGCCAGTAGGCATCCACCTCGGCGGCTTTTTTTCTGCCCATCCTGCACCCGACCACGCACAGCGCGATGGCCACGGGAATAAAGACCGGCCACAGCTTGGGCATCAGACAGGCCAGCACACTGCCGATAAACATACCGATCTCGCCGGGGATCTCGGTGTACTGGTTTTTGCAGGACAGGAAGCGGTTTTTCTTTTCCCGGAGCTGCTTGATGCGTGCCAGTTCAATGTAGCACATGACGATACGTAGCACGCACAGCATACACACCGGCACCATAAAGCGGTGCAGGTTCTCGGTAACAGCGGTATAAGCATTTAACAGCATAGGATTACCTCTCTTTTATGAAGTGAAGGGCATGGTTTTGGGATTGATGATGTCGCGCCAATCCAGATCGCCCCGATCCAGTCCCAAAATCAGCATTTCCGCGGTGGCCACGTTGCTGGCAAAGGGGATATTGTTCTGATCGCACAGGCGGGAGATGTACAGCATATCCTCCGGCGGATTTTTCTCGTTGGGGTCGCCGAAGCACAGCACCAGATCGATCTCGTTATAGGCGATACGGGCTGCGATCTGCTGGCCGCCGCCGCTGCGAAAGGGCAAAAAGCGGTGGATCGGCAGGCCGGTAGCCTCAGTGATCTGTGCGCCGGTGCGTGCGGTGGCGCACAGGGTGTGCCGCGCCAGAATACCGCAGTAGGCGGTGCAGAACTGGGTCATCAGCTCTTTGCGGTTGTCGTGTGCGATGATAGCGATGTTCATAGTCTTCTCCTTATATTTTCAGCAGGGGGACACGCCGTCCCACCAGACGTTTGGCAATGTTTTCATAGGCGCGCTGGGCAAAATAGTTGCATTCCCGCAGGGGGATCCCCCGGTTCAGCGCATAGGGAATGTCCTTGTCCTCCGGCACCACGCCCAGAAGGGGCAATCCGGCGGTATCGATGGCATCATCAATGGTGATTCGCATGGTGTGCATCAGCTTTTTTTCCACCCGGTTGACCACCAGATGTACCTGACCGGAGGGGAACGCTTGCAGCTCCATCACCGTCCGCTGGGCATCGCGCAGAGCGGAGGCATCGGTGGTGGTCACCACCACAACGCTGTCCGCCATGGCCAGCGCCAGACGGAACCCGATGCCCAGTCCGGCAGGAGAGTCGATGAGACAGTAGGCGTATCGTTCCCGGATCTCCCGGGCCAGAGCCTGCATCTGCGCCTCGGTCACGTCGGGGTCGCCGTCACACAGGGGTGCGCTTAAAAGATCCAGATTGGGGTACTTTTCATTGCAGACCACGGCGTCTGGCAAACTGCACCGCCCCTTTGCCACGTCAGAAAAGTCCATTATGGCCTGGTCGGAAAGCCCCAGCGCCAGATCCAGATTGCGCAGAGTGATGTCGCAGTCCAGACACAAGGTCTTGTACCCCAACTGTGCCAGTGCCAAACCCACGTTGGCGGTAAAGGAGGTTTTGCCCGTGCCTCCTTTGCCGGAGACCACGGCGATGATGTTGCTCATGACGTGTTTTCCTTTCTCAAGTGAAAAGTGATCCGTAGGGGCGACCCTTGCGGTCGCCCGCCTACATTCTCCGTAGGGCGGGACCTATGTGTCCCGCCGCGTGTCCCGCATTGTAGGGGCGGGCGCTCTGTTCCTCCCGCCTTATTTCAGCGGTTGTTTCTTAATTTTTGCAAACGCTCTCGGAAATTGCGCCGGCGTGGGCCGCACCTTGCGGATGGCAATGACCCGATGCGTTACCTCGGTGGTGGGAATGGTGTAATCCCATACCTCCTCCACCTTGCCGCCAAGCTGCCCGATGGCGCCTCTTGCCTCGTCCAACTCGGCGTTGGTGTCCACCGACTTCATGGCAAGGAACACCCCGCCCACCTTGATAAGAGGCAGCGCCAGTTCGCTGAGGACATTGAGCTGTGCCACGGCGCGGCTGGTGGCCACGTCAAATTGCTCCCGTTTCTCCTGCGCGAGCTCCTCAGCTCGGGCATGAACGCATTCCACGTCAGAAAGTCCCAGCTCGCCGCAGACCTCGTGGAGCCAGTCCACCCGTTTGCCCAGACTGTCCAGCAGGGTCAGGCGATAGTCCTTTTCCAGCAGCCGCAGCACCATGCCGGGAAACCCGGCGCCGGTGCCCACGTCCACACCCACCTTTCCTTTCAGCTCATAGTGACTCAGCAGCGCGGCACAGTCCAACAGATGCAGCCGCGCCACTTCGGCGGGTTCGGTGATGGCGGTCAGATTCATGACCTGATTCTTCTCCAGCAGCCGCCGGGAAAACTCCAGCAGTTGGGGAACGGCATCGGTCGATAAGCCCAAGGCCGTCAGTCCTGTCCGTAAAATTTCTTCCACTTACTTGTTCTTCAACAGGTCGCGGATCTCGCCCAACAGCTCCTCAGTGGTGGGGCCGGCAGGCTCTTCGGGAGCGGGCTCCTCTTCCTTCTTCCTGCGGAAGCTGTTCATGGCCTTGACCACGCTGAAAATGGCAAAGCTCACCAGCAGGAACACGGCTCCCAGCCGGACTGTCCGCCGCTCTGCGCCGAAGGCCATGAGGTCACGGTAATAGACAGCAGCCGCCGCAGGCTGAATATCATGGAAGAGCATTTCAACGTCAGCGTCATCGAGGGCAACGCCGCCCGGCTGGATACTCTGAAGGAAGCCGGCGTGGAGCATACCGACCTGCTTATCGCCGTCACCGATAAGGATGAGGAGTAGGGAACAGGCAATAGGGAACAGGCAGTAGAAAGCCGTTCCTGATACCTAATGCCTAATGCCTAATGCCTGATAACTGATACCTAATGCCTGATGCCTGATACCTAATGCCTTATGCCTAATGCCTAATGCCTAATGCCTAATGCCTGATACCTAATGCCTTATGCCTAATAACTGATAACTTATAGAGGAGATATATAGAAAATGGCACAGAAATACGACATGACACTCAATCTGCCAAAGACCGATTTCCCAATGCGGGCAGGTCTGCCC
>CALCRH010000031.1 GCA_937894515.1 uncultured Clostridia bacterium
CGATGAACTGGACGTACATGTTCTTGTTCGTGACGCAGATCGACATGCGCGGACGCTCCGCGGTGCCGATGACGCGCTGACGGAGGCGAAGATGCCTCTTCTGGCGCTGTGTTTTGCGGTTAAACATTAGGCCACCTTCTTTCCTTGCTTGCGGCGGATATGCTCGCCGGTATACTTGACGCCCTTACCGAGGTAGGGCTCAGGAGGTCTCTTGGAGCGGATGACGGCATGGGAATCGCAATGGCTCTGGCAATTATGGATACCTCGATCAGGCTATGGCTATTGAGTGGGTGAAGGACAATATAGCTGAATTTGGCGGCGACCCCAGCCGCATCAACATAGTGGGGGAGAGCGCAGGATCGTTCTCGGTGTCGCTGCTTATGTGCTCGCCGCTATCCAAGAACAACATTGCCGGAGCTTTGATGTCTTCGGGAGCGGAGGTGATGCCATTTGAGCCTGCTTCTCTCAAAGATGCCGAGAATGAGGGCCTGGAGCAGATGAAGGCCTTGGCGCGGACAAACGGCTGCTACAGCAGATACATTGTCTCCTGCCTTGACGACGAGGATGCGCATGACTGCGGTCATTGTGCCAACTGCCTCGGCCGGGAGATACTACCGTCCGCCGTTTCGCGGGAATATATACACATAGCGGAGGAGTATATCAACGGCCTGATTATTCCCATCGAGCCACGTAAGATGTGGGAAAACTCCTCCGTCACAAAGCGCTCAAAAATCGCGTTTCAAAATCAGCCGGGACTATGTCTTTCCAAATACGGGGACGCAGGATACGGAGAGCTGGTCAGACAGGGAAAGTATTCAAAAGATAAACGCTTTTGCGATGAGTTGGTGGGTAAGTGTACACAGCTTCTGAAACCCTTTATGGCAGAACACCACCTACATCATATATGCTGCGTTCCATCCCTGCGGAGTGAGCTTGTGAAGGACTTTGCCAAGCGTCTGGCAGCCTCGCTCGGCGTTTCCTACGTGGAGCTTTTGGAAAAGACGGATGCCAGGCAGCAGAAAACAATGGAGAACAGCGCTTTTCAGTGTACGAACGCTTACACCTCGTTTTCAGTCAGAGAGAACGTTTCAATTCCGAAGGACATTTTGCTGGTGGATGATATGGTGGATTCCCGCTGGACGCTCACAGTCTGCGGGTATAGACTGATGGAAGCCGGCGCCGAAAACGTATTTCCGTTCGCTTTGGCGGACAGCAGCAACAGGGAGGATTAATATGAATCCAAATTCAAACGCCATTTTAACATTGTGCAGCCATCTTTGCGTTGGTGACGGAGTCGCACCGCTGGAGCCGAAGGAGTACAGTGAATTTGCGCAAAAACTGCTTACGGCCGAGAAAAAGCCGGGTGACCTGTTTGAAATGTCACGGATCGATATAAAGGAAAAGATGAACACAGATGAGGCGTTTGCTGACAGAATATTAAGGCTTATAGACAGAAATGCCAGCCTTTGCTTTGAACTTGAGAAGCTCAGCAGCATGGGCATAGAAGCCATAACCAGAGCAGATACGCAATATCCCGCGGCACTCAAAAAAAAGCTGTCCGGGAGTTGCCCTCCTATATTCTATTATGCTGGCGACCTCAGACTTTTGAACCAATCTACGATCGGTTTCGTAGGTGCAAGGACCGTAGAGCAGCGTGATATGGATTTTACAAAGGCTGCCGTTGAAACAGTCGTCTCGCTGAGATACGGTGTGGTTTCCGGTGGGGCCAAGGGCATCGATACCATCGCCGGGACCGAGGCGATCCTTCGCGATTCGTTCTCTATCGAATATCTGTCCGATTCCATGATGAAAAGGCTGAAGAGCAGTGATACAGTGAAAAAAATACAAAACGGAAAGCTCTTGATACTTTCCGTTGTAAAACCAGATGCCGGATTTAATGTGGGAATCGCCATGATGCGCAACCGCTATATCTATGCGCAGTCTGAGGCAACGGTAGTGGTGCGCTCTGATCTGAACAAAGGCGGGACGTGGACCGGTGCCACGGAAAATATCAAGCATGGCTGGTGCCCGACACTGTGTTGGGATCATCCCTATCCGGGGAATAAGGCACTGATAGAAAAGGGCGCCATTCCCATCGGAGAAAACTGGGACGGAACCATCCCGGAATTGCGCCCGGTGGAGACGGCACAGGAAAGGACAGAGCAATTATCATTGTTCGAATAATTGAACGATGTGATGTTAACAGTGCGCCGATACCAAAAGGTAAAAACATCCGCTGTGCTTGTTACTTTTTCCTTAACAATACCCGTTACCGATAGCTGTTTTCGACCTTCTCTGGTATGTTTCGTGCCAAAGGAGACGGTAT
>CALCRH010000032.1 GCA_937894515.1 uncultured Clostridia bacterium
TGATTGACTTTCCTTTTCGAGAAACAAACAACTCATTCCCTTTAATGGAATATTCAAAAGGTAGTTTTTTCATCGTATAATATTGCTTTCCTTGATTATCTATCAGCTTGCTCCATAGATCGTTTTCTTCTCTTGAATACAAGGAAACATTAGCATAGTGTGGCATTGTCTAATCCAAAAGAATCATTCATTATCCTTTGCATAGAATAAAAAGTGTTTTTCACTTTCATCAATCTCTGAAATACAAATCTCTTGTGTAGACCTTATCCAGCACATCGGCAATATCTTCGTTATACCGATTGGCAATGATGACATCTGACATCTGCTTGAACTCATCAAGATCACGTATTACACGGCTGCTGAAGAAGGAGTCGTCCTTCATCGTCGGCTCATAGATGACGACCTCAATACCCTTTGCCTTGATGCGTTTCATGACTCCCTGAATAGAGCTTTGACGGAAGTTATCCGATCCGGCTTTCATTGTCAGGCGGTACACACCGACGATCTTCGGCTGTTTTGCGATAATCTGGTCGGCAATGAAGTCTTTTCTCGTTCCATTTGCCGCAACGATAGCGGAAATAATATTCTGGGGCACATCGTTGTAATTGGCGAGAAGCTGTTTTGTGTCTTTAGGCAGGCAATAACCGCCGTAGCCAAAAGACGGGTTGTTATAGTGACTGCCGATACGGGGGTCAAGTCCAACGCCCTCGATGATGGACTTGGTATCCAAACCTCTGACGGCGGCATAGGTGTCCAACTCATTGAAGAAGCTGACACGCAGAGCAAGATAGGTGTTGGCGAAGAGCTTCACTGCTTCCGCTTCGGTCGGATTCATAAAGCGGACTTCGATGTTCTCTTTGATTGCACCCTCCTGGAGCAGTTCCGCAAAAGTGTGAGCCGCTTTTTCCAGACGCTTATTCCCTACCGGAACACCGACAATGATTCTGGACGGGTACAGATTATCATAGAGGGCTTTTCCCTCTCTCAAGAATTCCGGGCTGAACAGGATGTTGTCGCATTTGAATTTCTCTCTGACTGACTCCGTATAGCCGACCGGAACGGTGGATTTGATAATCATCACGGCATCCGGATTGACGGCAATGACCTGTTCAATGACGGACTCAACAGATGAGGTGTCAAAGTAGTTCTTGTTAGGGTCATAGTTCGTTGGGGTGGAAATGATGACGAGTTCTGCTTCCTTATAAGCAGAAGCACCATCTGTCGTAGCGACCAGATTCAATTCCTTTGTAGCAAGGTACTCTTCTATTTCCTTATCAACGATGGGGCTTCTCTTGTTATTGATGAGGTCAACCTTATCCTGAATGATATCCACAGCCTTGACCTCGTGGTGTTGTGACAGTAAAACTGCCAAAGACAGACCGACATAGCCGGTTCCTGCAACTGCAATACGCATATTATATCTCTCCTCGTTATGTTCTCTGTCCTGTCCCCCGTCCGGCTCGCAACCGGCATAGAGAACAGTGCGTGTTTCAGTGCATTTTGCGTCCCTATGGTGTCTCCTATGGCAACAGAAAATGCGTTGTTAACTTAGATATTATAGTATTTCTTATACCACTCTGCAAAGCGGCGCAGTCCCTCACGAAGCGAGGTGGACGGCTTGAAACCGAAGTCGGCTTCTAATGCGGATGTGTCTGCAAAGGTAATCGGCACATCGCCAGGTTGCATCGGAACAAGCTTTTTATGGGCTTCAAAGTCGTAATCGGCAGGAAGCACTTTTGCACGGATCAGTTCTTCCGAAAGGATCTGCACGAAGTCCAGAAGATTTTCGGGGCTGTTGTTTCCGATGTTATAGATCTTGTAGGCAGCACCGTCTTCCGTCTCGTCAGGAGTCTTCTGCATGATGTTGACGATTCCGGTAACAATGTCGTCGATGTAGGTAAAGTCGCGGTACATGTCACCCATGTTGTAAATCTGAATCGGCTCGCCCTTTTCAAGCCGCGCACGCGCGTCGGCTAATTTCTCTTTGTCATCGGCAAAGTATTCTTTCAATATTCTTTCTTCTTCATTCGGGAATACAAATTTCATTTTACGCCTCCATAATGGTTCTGTATGTATTTTACCAT
>CALCRH010000033.1 GCA_937894515.1 uncultured Clostridia bacterium
TGAAAGCGCTGAACTCGGTATCGAAGGAGGAACAGCAGTTCCTGAACGATGTCAAAGCGGATCCTGCGGATAAGGCAGCAGAAGCGGAAGCAATCCGGAGGGTCCTGGAGATCCTGGAAAGCCATATCGGATGATGGGTATCGATGGACTGATGCTCCAGGATCTCAATCTGCTGAGAGGAGCTTATATCAATCTTGAATATACACTCGCGAACGGGCAGAAAATCAAGCTGCTGAAGGACAATGATATCTACCTTGGGAATCAGATCGAAAGAGCCGGCAACGAGTGCTGCTACGGTGTGGCAGCCGATGAAACGTTCATTCCGGTCTGCAAATACGGCTGCAATGGTGCTGATCCGGAAATCGTACTGTATAAGCGCAGATAAACGAAATTAACGGTCAATCCAAAGGAGAACACCGGTATGACGATGACAAAAAATAAACAGACAAATGATAACATTATCAGAATGGCGAAGACCGCGTTCCCGGATAAACAGGTATCGAATATCCGGGAGCTGGATGACGGATTCTGTAATGTGACATATGATATTTCTTTTGCCGACGGAAGCGAAAGTATCCTGAAGATTTCAGCCGCCGACAGAAGCGGGAATACCTCCAACGAAATCAACCTGATGAGCGCGGAAGTGCAGGCAATGAGGCTGGTCCGCGAGCATACTACAATAAAGGTGGCGGAGGTTCAGTATTACGATACCACCCGAAAAATATGCAGCGGCGACTATTTCTTCATGGAGAAGATGAAGGGGCAAAACTATCATTATGTGAAGGCACAATTGCCGGAAAACACCGTATCGCAGATCAATGATGAAATAGGGAAGATCTCCAGGCAGTTAACAGGGATCACGAATGAAGGATTCGGATTCCTCGGTGACAGCCAACGATACAGTTCACTGTTTGATTTTACCAAGGTTTTACTCACAAATCTCCTCCATGACGCGAAACAAAAGAATGTAGACATTGTATATCCGGAAGCGGACTTCCTGAATGGACTGGAAAGGGACAAAGCAGCCTTCGACGGGATCGGACCTGCCCAAATGGTCCACTGGGATATGTGGGAAGGGAATGTGTTTGTTGATCACGGTCATGTTTCGGGCATCATCGACTGGGAAAGAGCCATGTGGGGAGAAGCCTTTATGGATGACCGGTTCAGATATCACAGCCGGAATAAAGACTTTCTGACCGGATTTGGTCAGACATCGTTCTCCGATGCTGAACTGAAACGAATCAGATGGTACGATATCATCCTTTACCTGACGATGATGATCGAGGTCTATTACCGGGAGTATGAAAACGAAAACCAGTATTTCTGGGCAAAAGATAAGTTAATAACTGTCTGGACAAATGAAGTATCGATGTGAACTGGCTTTCGAACAGCGAATATGAACATGACAATCGTCCGGGAATTGAGGTTTATCCAGGCGGAACAGGCGTTTACGTTGAATTCTGGCTGCCTGTCAGAAAAAATTGATGACAGTCTCCTGAAAAGTACATAATGATGACAATTGAAATCATGATACTTATGATATATCATGATTCGCTTTTGCTTTGTTTTCGGTTATATCCTCCTCTGTCTGTAACTATATCAAATCTGCAACGCAAAAGCCAACATTCCGTCATCCTTATCGGACCAGCCTGACCATGACCACGATGGTGGAATAACCGTTCTCTTTGATGAGATCCAGATCGGCTTCCATGATCTTCTGAGCGCTGCTCACGTGCTCACCCTCGCGCACCAGGATGTCAAAGCCTTTGCCGCCGAGTCTGACCGTATCGATTCCGATATGAAGAAGATACTCTTCGCCGTTATCGGAGCGGATGGTGACCGCATGTCTGGTTTCCGCAATATGGAGGATCGTTCCGCTGCAGGGAGAAAAGATACTGCCATTATTGGGCAGAATGCCTATGCATTCGCCCAACTGACCGGAGGAGAATACCGGATCAGGGATCTCATTCATCGCGATCAGCTCACCGTCGGCCGGGGCAAGCACGGTGCGGGCGGCAGCAGTTCCGTCCGTGCTCCCGGGCAAGTCTGCTGCCGGGGATCCTTCTGCTTTCGACGCAATGATCCTGATATTCGCCACTTTGGAAACCGGAACGGACAGTTCATCGACTCCCGCCGCGATCAGCTTTTCTATCGCCTCCGGGTCAGCGGCAAGCTGCCCACAGATTCCGGTTGTCACGTTATTTTTGTGTCCGCCGCAGGCCGTCATTTCAATCAGCCTGAAAACTGCTTCATGATGCGGAGAAAAATATCGGTCAAGCCCCTGTGCTTCTCTGTCCAGCGCAAGAGTATACTGGGTCAGATCGTTCGTGCCGACGGAGAAGAAATCGACTTCTTTTGCCAGCACGTCGGACATTATCGCGGCGGCGGGCGTTTCGATCATTATGCCGAGCTGGAGATCGCTGCCTATTTCGATGCCGGCGGCTTCAAGCTCCGAGCGTACGGCGGCAACGTGCTGCTTTATCTCAAGCACCTGGGAAAGCCCCGTTATCATGGGGAACATGATGCGAAGCTTACCGTAGGCGGACGCACGCAGCAGCGCCTTGAGCTGGGTGCGGAATATATCCGGCTGTGCGAGGCAGATGCGGATGGCGCGGTAGCCCATGGCGGGGTTTTCCTCGTCGGGAATGTTGAAATAGGGCGCCTGCTTGTCACTGCCGAGGTCAAGCGTGCGGATGACGACGGGGCAGGGAGACATAGTTTCCAAAACCTGCTTATAGACGCTG
>CALCRH010000034.1 GCA_937894515.1 uncultured Clostridia bacterium
ATTGCAGCGAAGCAAGAGGGCTACGTCGGTTTCAACACATCATTTTTGTTTTAGAGGAGGAAAAACCATGTTCAAAAAAGAAAAAGACGGCATGAAGGAGTTTACCAAAGAGGAGCTCCAGGATATCCTGGCGGGTGTGAAGGAGCTTTCCAAGGAAGAACTGGAGCTGGTCGCCGGCGGCGCCTGCGGAGATGACCGCGAGTCTTTCACGATGGATCCGGCAGAGATCAACACCAGCATTTTCGGCACCAGATTCTGAGCATGACGTGGCCGGAAATCGACTTTGCGCATCTTCTGAGCGTCAACCCGCGCACGGTCGGCTGGATCCGTCTGAAGGATACGCCGATCAATTACCCGGTGGTACGCGGACCGGATGACAGCTTTTATCTGACGCATAATTTCAGCGACGAGGAATCGGTTCACGGCTGTATTTTTACGACAGGAAATCAGGACTTCCCCGGTCAAAGGCGCGTGCTGAGGGGTCATGCCATGCAGGACGGCACCATGTTCGTCAGCCTCCACCATTACTATTATGATGACGGCTTTTATGAGGCGCACCGGACGATCGATCTCAAGACCCCAGACGCGGACTATATCATCCGCGTCTGGGGCGCGATCCTGATCTCGAAGGAGTATGGGTTTTTGATGAGCCTTCCGTCCAAACCGGCGTATTTTGAGGAATGGAAGAAGGTCATCCGGGTATTTTCCCCGCTGGAGCCGGATTTTGATCTGCAATTTGAGGATGCCGTCATGGAGCTGTGTACCTGCCGCAAGCTGCCCGGCTCGGATGAATGGGGAACCATGATGATCATCGGCAAGGTGGAAAAAGCAGGGCAGAACGCAGCGCTGCTTCCATAATGCACAACTTAAGGGGCGTGAAATATGAGCCTGATTCCCGATTGGCAGCCCTACCCGGTCGAATCCGTACAGGGTCGCACGATTGAAATGCTGACAGAGCGTTTTATGGAAGAAAACGGCCTGACGGATGACAACTTTTCTCTCTGCTACCACAACACCGTTACCGGGGAGGAATACTGCCGGAACGAGCGGAAAATGATGGTGGCAGGCAGCACATATAAGCTCCCGCTGAACCTCGTTTTCTATGAACTGGAGCAGGACGGAAGGATTCCCCCCGATACGTTCATTTGTAAACAGCCTCTGAGAGAATGTCATCGGGACAGTCTTGTTTTTTCAAGAAACGAGATTTCGTGTGCCATGGTCTATGTGCTGGGCGGTTTTCGGAGATTCAGGACTTATATTCGGAAGTATTACACTCTGACAGAGGACGAGATTGACCCGGTTTATTACGAAAAGAACCTTTTCTGTACACGTATGATGCTGGATCTTCTCCAATATATCCACGCCAACGCGGAGCGCTTTCCGGAGCTGCTGTCTTTTATGAAGGAAGCCGCGCCCGGAGACTATTTCCGGAAATATGTTATGGATATCCCCGTGGCACATAAATACGGCAGCTATAACGGAGCGGAAAACGATGTGGGCATCTTCTATACCCATGAGCCCTTTCTTCTGGCAGTCTATACCCAGGATGCACCGGCTGAGACGGTATCCCGAGCCGCCGCGCTGATGAGAGCGTATAATGAATGCTCCCGCAGCGGCGTCCGAAAGTAAGGCTTGCAGCATGAGCCCGGACAGGCTGAATGCCCACAACGGTACTGCAATAACACACAAAATTGAAGGATGAGTGGTGTTCACTCATCCTTTTCAAATATTTCGACCACAAAAAGAGGAAAAGAATGAAGCTGATAGAAGCATATCTCACGAACAATCCTTGTTATCAAGCCGGGGAGAAAATTGCCGTAAAAGGGCTTATGCTGCATTCGGTCGGATGCAGTCAGCCGAAAGCCGGCGTTTTTATCAAAAAATGGGATCATCCTGCGGCAAAGGTGTGCGTTCATGCGATCATTGACGGCATCAGCGGCACGGTCTACCAGACGCTTCCGTGGGATTCCCACGCCAAACACTGCGGCGGGAGCGGAAACGACGCTTACATCGGCGTGGAGATGTGCGAGCCGAACAGCATCCGGTATGTAGACGACTGTCATTTTGAATGCACCGACCGGGAAGCGGCTGTTTTGGTCGCAAGGCGCACCTATGCGGCGGCTGTTGCGCTGTTTGCCATGCTGTGCAAGGCGTTCAGCCTCGACCCGCTCGCGGACGGGGTGATCCTGTCCCACAGCGAGGCCCACGCACGCGGGATCGCCTCCGATCACGTAGACCCCGACCATTTCTGGTCTCAGCTCGGCATAGAGCTAAGCATGGATGGCTTTCGGGCGGATGTCAGCAGAGCCATGCAGGAAAACAGCGCCCCTGCCGCTCCGATGTGGCCCGTTCCCGACAAAAAGGCAGCGGAGGTTTCCTTCCCCGTAAACACGAAAAGAAGCGATACCGTGAAAAAAATATACTTTACCTTTGACGACGGGCCATCGTCCATGACGGAGCTTTTGCTTGCCATTCTGAGAAAGCATCATGTGAAGGCAACCTTTTTTGTGACCGACCTTTCGCACAGGCCGGACATCCTGAAAAAAATTGCGGAGGAAGGGCACACCATCGGTTTGCACTCCTATACGCACGACTATGAAACGGTCTATTCCTCGCCGAAGGGCTATTTTGACGATCTGCAAAGGATCGACGATCTCGTATATGAAACCGTCGGACTCCGCTCGAAGCTTGTCCGTCTGCCCGGAGGCTCAAGAAATACCGTTCACAGGCAATACTGTGAGGGGATCATCCCCGTGATCCTTTCCGGGCTGAAGGAAAAGGGCTATCGCGTCTTTGACTGG
>CALCRH010000035.1 GCA_937894515.1 uncultured Clostridia bacterium
CCTAAGGTAGCGAAATTCCTTGTCAGGTAAGTTCTGACCCGCACGAATGGCGTAATGATTTGGGCACTGTCTCAACAGCCCGCCCGGCGAAATTGTAGTACTGGTGAAGATGCCAGTTACCCGCAACTAGACGGAAAGACCCCATGGAGCTTTACTGCAGTTTAATACTGGGAATCGGTAATTCATGTACAGGATAGGTGGGAGACTTAGAAGCACGGTCGTCAGGTCGTGTGGAGTCACCGGTGGGATACCACTCTTGGATTGCTGGTTTCCTAACCTGCGGCCCTGAATCGGGTCGGGGGACACTGTTAGACGGGCAGTTTGACTGGGGCGGTCGCCTCCAAAAGAGTAACGGAGGCGCTCAAAGGTTGGCTCAGCACGGACGGAAATCGTGCACAGAGTGCAAACGCATAAGCCAACTTGACTGCGAGACCGACGGGTCGAGCAGGTACGAAAGTAGGAGTTAGTGATCCGGTGGTATGTGAGTGGAAATGCCATCGCTCAACGGATAAAAGCTACCCTGGGGATAACAGGCTGATCTCCCCCAAGCGTCCACAGCGACGGGGAGGTTTGGCACCTCGATGTCGGCTCGTCGCATCCTGGGGCTGAATTCGGTCCCAAGGGTTTGGCTGTTCGCCAATTAAAGCGGCACGCGAGCTGGGTTCAGAACGTCGTGAGACAGTTCGGTCCCTATCTGTTGCGGGCGTAAGAGATTTGAAGGGAGCTGTCCTTAGTACGAGAGGACCGGGATGGACGTACCTCTGGTGCACCAGTTGTCCTGCCAAGGGCATAGCTGGGTAGCTATGTACGGACGAGATAAACGCTGAAAGCATCTAAGCGTGAAACTTCCCCTAAGATAAGATCTCTCATCCTTTATGGAGTAAGGGCCCAGAAAGACGATCTGGTTGATAGGCCGAAGGTGGAAGTGCAGTAATGCATGCAGCTGATCGGTACTAATAGCCCGAGGGCTTGACCTACAATTTGTGCAGGCAATCTCAAGCCTTCCTTCATCCCCCTCTTCTTTGTTCGGTTTTCAGGGTGCAATCCAAATGAATAGTTGGTGCTGATTAGGTCGAGGGTCCACCCGTTCCCATCCCGAACACGGAAGTTAAGCTCGATTCTGCCGACAATACTTGACTGGAGACGGTCCGGAAAGATAGGTAGCGCCAACACAAAAAAGACACCCGAATGGGTGTCTTTTTTTATGTTGATTATTTGTGAATTACGATATATACTACAGTTGGATTATACAGGGAGGTAAAGCATATGCATTTAATAAATATGCATGTGATGCATAGCAAGTTTGGTGAAGGGAGTATTGTATCGGTTGAAGGATATGTTTTGACTGTTGATTTTGGCAAAAATGGACTTCGCCGATTCCAATATCCAAATGCGTTTAAAAGAGTCCTTACTTTAACAGACGATAGTAAACAAATGGAACTATTAAACGAGATACAAATAGAAAAAGATGCGCAGCTAAAGGAAAAACTATCTCAAATGCAGGAAAATATTATTAATAGGCAAGCGATAGAAACAAAAACTTTTTTGTATAAAGGGGAGATTTTCCGGACGCATGCGGAAGTTTTAAATACTTGCTTTGGATGCAATTATAATCATTTTCAACGCGCATACAAAGTGTTTTCAGATAGGAAGTTTTCAGTTTGGTTTCCTAGTATTGCGAAAGTTGAAAAAGGGAAAAATGTTGCAACCAGTACGAGTAACGGGTGGATCAATGTACTTACTAATAATGGTACATTAATAACAGAAGTAAATGAAAGTGCTATAAACAATAAAAATAGAGGCACGGATTTTGAACTAATTAGGTTTGTATTCGCTAAATTTGGCATTAGTGGAGGGTATCAGTTTATAGGAGTATTCAGACCTTGTTATGATCCAAATGACATTTCAACCGGATATCAATATAAACTAATAGGCACAAAAGTAAACTTAAGCACCTTGCAATATGAATTATGAGGGTGTGTAATAATATGCGAAGATAAAAGGAGACGTTTTATTACGTCTCCTTTTTCTTTCTTACTTCATATTTGGCAGCACACCGAAGAGAACCAGAGGTTCATTCCCGGTGTTGCGAATACCGTGGGTGTGCCCCTCGGGACAGTAGTTTCTTGTACCGGCATAGATGGGGTATTCCTCGCCGTCATCAGTACAGATACCCTGACCGGAGACCACATAGATGATCTCACAGTTGCCTTCGTGTTTATGTAAACCAATAGAAGAGCCGACCGGAAGCGTGAGCTGGACAACATTACCCATGCGTTCGTCAACAAACTTGCGGACATGGGCTTCACCGTCACCGCCTTTGAAGTTGGAAACAATGGTTTCCGGGATGGTGTTAAAGTCAAACAACATAACAGCTACCTCAATTCAAAAAGTCTTTCAGTTTCTTGGAACGGGAAGGATGACGGAGCTTGCGGAGAGCCTTGGCTTCGATTTGACGGATACGCTCACGAGTGACGTTAAACTCTTTGCCCACCTCTTCCAGCGTGCGGGTGCGGCCATCTTCAATGCCGAAGCGGAGCTTGAGCACCTTTTCCTCACGGGGGGTCAGGGTGGACAGAACGTCAACCAACTGCTCCTTGAGCAGGGTGAAGCTGGCAGCCTCAGAGGGCTCAGAAGCGCCCTCATCGGGGATAAAGTCACCCAGATGGCTGTCCTCTTCCTCACCGATGGGGGTCTCCAGAGAAACCGGCTCCTGTGCGATCTTCAAGATCTCACGCACCTTATCCACGGGCATCCCCATCTCCTCGCTGATTTCCTCAGCGCTGGGATCGTGGCCCAGCTCCTGCAAAAGCTGACGAGAAACACGAATGACCTTGTTGATGGTCTCTACCATGTGGACGGGGATACGGATGGTGCGGGCCTGGTCGGCAATAGCACGGGTGATGGCCTGACGGATCCACCAGGTGGCGTAGGTAGAGAACTTATAGCCCTTGGTGTAATCGAACTTCTCCACAGCTTTAATCAGCCCCAGATTGCCCTCCTGGATCAGATCCAGGAACAGCATGCCGCGACCCACATAACGCTTGGCAATGGAGACGACCAGACGAAGGTTTGCCTCGGCCAGAGCCTGCTTGGCAGCTTCGCCTTTCTTGATAGCGGTACGGAGTGCAGCCATTTCATCATCGGAAATGGACTCTTCCTTTTCGGCGGCATCGTCAATACGCTGCTGTGCCTCATGTCCGGCAGTCATATCGGTGGCAAGAGCTACTTCCTCGTCGGCGGTCAGCAGGGCGACTTTGCCGATTTCCTTGAGGTACATACGAACAGGATCGTCAATATTGAAACTGTCTACCAGCGTATTGGGGTCGACCAGCTCCTCCTCTTCGATTTCGGCGATTTCTTCCAGGGGGGGCTCTACATCATCGGGAATATCAACCAGAAATTCCTCACTGCCAACTTCGATACCCAACTGCTCCAAAGAGTCATAGATGCGATCCATCTGTTCACTTTCCAGATCCATTTCATCCAGGACATCGCTCAGTTCGCTGGCATCCAGCTTATTCTTTTTCTTACCCTTGACAAAGAGCTCTTTCAGCTTCTCGTTGTTCTGGATCAAAGCGGCAGCAGGCAGTGCGGCGATGGTCTTATCATCCAGCTTGCCGCGACCCTTCTTGCCGGCCCCATCTTTCTTTTCGCTTTCTGCCAGCATGGCATCTGCCATCTGCTCCAATTCCTCTTCGGAAAATGTCTTATCGGTCATGTTCGGTTTCCTCCGTAACTCTTTTTTTCTTTGTATTTCTCCCGTGCCAATACCAAAGGATCGGCATCGGATTGAATGCGCGTTTGTTTTTCCTGCAAGATCACACGGATATAGTCGCTCAACGCCTGCAAGGCATTGGCGGAAGACTCTGGCTTTTGAGCAATCCGGGTAAGATGATTCATTTCCTCACTGCTGAGGATACCTGCCAGTGCTGCCATGGGATGAGCACTGCTCCGCTGCTGCCAGAGTGCTGCATAAATCTTCCCTAAAAGCGGCGAGGAGAAGTCTGACTCCTCCAGCGGTGAATGCGGCGGGAAAATGCTCTCATCCAACAGGAACAGTCGGATAACACCCTCTTCTGCCATGGCAGAGCGCAGATTATCGTAGCGAATACCGCGGTTATCAGGCTGCAAGGCGATAGAGGGATTTAGCTCCCGCCGTTCCCGCTGCTTGCGATCCTTGGCCAGCTTTCGCTTGAAAGCACGTCCCACTTCACTACGCATCGCCTCGGTTGAGAACCCGGCGGTTTCGGCGGCACGGACGGTATAGACCTCCCGCTCCACCGCGTTATCTAATGTACACAGCACCTCGCTGATTTCATCAGCATAGGACACGCGCTGCTGGTCATCGGTGAAATCGTATTTGCCTGCCACCTGTGCCATGCGGAACTCGATGCCGTTTTCGCTGCCGCTGAGCAGGTTTTCAAAGGCGGCAGCACCGCAGTTCTTAATATAATCATCGGCATCCTGTTTTTTTGCCACCCCATCTACCATTTTGTTGGGCAGCTTCAGCACGCGGACGGTGAATTCAGAGTTGTTCAACAGTTCCAATGCCCGCTGTGTTGCCATTTGCCCTGCATTATCATTGTCGTAACAGAGCACCAACTCCTTGGTATAGCGGCTGAGCAGACGGATCTGCTCGATGGTCAGAGCGGTACCCATGGAGGCTACCGCGTTGTCAAACCCGGCCTGATGAAGCGTGACAACGTCCAGGTTTCCCTCACACAAAATGATATTGGGACGCTTGGTTTTCTTGGCAAGATTCATGCCGTAGAGTACCCGCCGCTTGGAATAGACCGGTGTTTCGGTGGTATTCATATATTTTGGCTCGGAATTGTCGATAACGCGGCTGCCAAAACCCACCACATCACCGCGACTGTCGATAACGGGCAGCATCAATCGATTGCGGAACTTATCGTAGATACTGCCGTTTTTACCGGCCACAGCCAGACCGGCAGATAACAGCTCAGCTTTTGTGTAGCCCTTTGCGGTCATAGCGTGGATGAGATCGTCCCAGTTGGGCGTGGAAGCGCCCATACCGAAACGGACGGCAATGCTCCTACGAATCTGGCGTTTCTCCAAATAGGCCTGCACAGCGGCACCTTGCGGAGATTGCAGAGTGTCGTAATACCAACGCGCGGCATCACGGTTTAGATCCAAAAGCCGCTTCCGCAGCTGGGAGGCACTCTTGTTCTCCTCTTCCTCGGGCATCTCCATATTGACACGTTTGGCCAAAAACTGTACGGCTTCCGGAAAGGAGAGGTTTTCCATCTCCATGATGAAATTGATGACGCCGCCGCCTTTTTTACAACCAAAGCAATGGTAGATCTGTTTGGAGGTTGAAACGGAGAAGGAGGGCGTCTTTTCATTGTGAAAGGGACAAAGGCCAAACAGGTTGCCGCCCTTTTGCTGCAGCGTCACATAGGAGCCGACCACATCGGCGATGTCGTTGCGGGCGATCAGCTCATCTAAAAAATTCTGAGGAAACATGAAAAACCTCCTTCCCGAAATATTCTACATTTTAATATACAAAAAAAACTTTCGTTTTCCTCTTTTTTACCCAAAAGTTTCAAATCTTTTTGCCATCTTTTTTAATAGGACCGCATAGCTTGAAAAGAGGTGATAGATGTGAAACGAAAGATCCTGCGTTATGCAGGCGGTTTTGCGGTGACACTGGCGGCAGCGGTATTGCTGCAGGCCCTTTATGCAGCGCATCCTGATCCACTGACGGGAACGCTTGCGCCGATCAACGAAAGCCCGTGGGAGCGGAGCAAAGCCCTTTTCTGGCCGTATTTGTGCGGTGCATTGCTGATTTGGGGATTGAGCGATGATATGGACCGGCGAGGTGGGCATTGTGCGGTACTCGTTTTTATGCCGCTTCTTTGCGTGATTTCCTTTTCCTTGTTGCCTGAGGCCTATCCCTGGCTGATCTGGAGCATTGTGCTGGCGGCAGGCATCGCACTGTACGCCCTGGTATTCTGCCGGAAACTGTGGGGCGGCGAATTGCTGTGGTATACCTTGGCGATTCTGTTGGGAATTGCATATATCCTATTTACGGTGCTGCCGCCGCCGTGGCCGGTTTTTCTGGATCCGCGTGATGTGGCGACCTTTGTACCGATCCCGTTTTAAATGAAAAGAATTCCGCCGATCGGGCGGAATTCTTTTCATTTTATGTATTTCAGGGGGTGCTTCAGGTCTTTTTCAATCTTGGACAGATAGCGATCTTCTTCGCTGAATACACAACCGCAGTACTTTTGCAGATAGAAACCCAATTCCCGGGCTTGCGCCTGCCCGTCCCGGAATCCGGGACGGAAGTCTCGGTACAGGAATGTCACTCCATATCGCTGCCCCATCTGCGCCGCGATTTCCGCGATGCGGTCATGCTGCTGATAGGGACTGACCAGCAAAGTGGTGGTGAAACTGTCAAATCCGTTTTCTGCGGCAAACCTTGCCGTCTGCTCCATCCGGACGGTATAACAGTGGCTGCAGCGGTGGTCAATATCCTCAGCCACGGCACGGCAGAATTCCCGCAGACCATAGTCCTCCCGGACAATCAGCTCCATACCAATGGTGGGAGCGTAGGCCATCAGGGTATCCCGACGGGCCTTATATTCCATATAGGGATGAATATTGGGGTTGAACCAATAGCTGACCGGTTCGATTCCCTCATTGCGGAGCTGTTGGATACAGCTGACAGAACAAGGGGCACAGCAGGTGTGCAGCAATGTCTTTTCCATCAGTCATCGTAAGCGGCGGCCTTGTCGTACAGAGCTTCCACTTCGGCAGAGGGGGCTTTGCTTGCCTTGGAGACCAAAATCGCCACGATCAGACTGGCAATAGCGCCGGGGATGATCTCGTAGATGCCCGTACCGGCAAGGAAGATGAGCCACAGGGCGTCCACAGCGGCACCCGTTACGATACCGGCAACGGCACCGGCGAAAGTGAAACGCTTCCAGAACAGGCTGAGCATGATGGCCGGACCAAAGGCGGCACCGAACAGACCCCAGGCGTTGGACACCAGATCCATGATAGAACCGGCGTTGGGGTTGGCGGCGATCAGCAGAGCCACGATGGAGATGGCCAGCACCACGAAGCGGCCTGCCCACAGCATCTCCTTGTCGGTCGCTTTGTTCTTGCGAATGATGGGCTTATACACGTCGCTGGCAAAGGCAGAGGCGGAGGCCAGCAACTGGGAGTCAGCAGTGGACATGGAGGCCGCCAGAATGGCAGAGAGCAGGATACCGGAGATGATGCCGGGGAAGAGCATACGCACCATCTGGATAAAGACGGTGGAGTTGTCGGCGATATCACCCAGCAGCAGGTGACCGATGCAGCCGGCAGCCACGGAGAAGATAACGATCAGCACATTCCAGGTGATACCGATCTTGGCGGATTTTTTCAGAGACTTCTGGGACTCCAGAGACATGAAACGCACGATGATGTGGGGCATACCGAAGTAGCCAAGCCCCCAGCCCAGACCGGAAACGATGTCCTTCCAGTTGGTGAACAGATTCCAGTAGCCATCGGGCAGAGCATAGGAGCCTACGGGAGCGCCGCCGCCTGCCTTGATAACACCCAGGGCGAAGATCGGTGCGATGAGCAGAGCGGCCAGCATCAGCATACCCTGGAAGAAGTCCGTCCAGCACACGGCGTTGAAGCCGCCCAGGAAGGTGTAGGCGATGATGATGGCGGCAGCGATGTACATAGCTACGTTGGCGTCAATACCCAGTACGGTATTAAACAGCGTACCGCAGGCCTTCATGGAGGAGGCGGCATAGATGGTGTAGGCCACCAGGAAGATCACCGCACAGATGACCTGCAGTGCCTTGGACTTGCTCAAAAAGCGGTTGGTCAGGTACTGGGGCACGGTGATGGAGTCATTGGACACGATGGTGAATTTCCGCAGACGGGGCGCTTCCACCAACCAGCTGATGATGTAGCCGATGGCAAGACCGATGGCGATCCACGCCTGACCGATACCGGCGGCGTAGATGCTGGCGGGCAGTCCCATCAGCACCCAGGCGCTCATATCACTGGCGCCGGCGCTCAGGGCAGAGACCCAGGGGCCCATCTGACGGCCACCCAGGAAATAGTCCTTATCGCCGCCGCCCTTGGAACGGAGGAAGAAGTACACGCCGATACCCAGCATGAACAACAGATAAATCACAAATACGATGACTTCAGAAATGACCATAATGATTTCTCCTATCATAACGCGGATCGTTCCGCTTTCTCTATGCTATGTACTATACCACACTTTTAACTGTACGTAAATACAGAATGTCGTATAGACTTTAGTCTATACGACATTATAATAAAATTAAAATAAACGTTGTAAATAAAATGATTTTTAATAGACGAATATCAAAACAAAAACAAGTCCAAAAAATAAAATTTTATTTTTCTTGCAGATAACCGTGCAAAAACATGGGCATCATGCGGTCGCCGTACTGGCTGAGGGCATATTTTCCCTCGGACAGACACCAGTCGTACATCAGAGCCCGCTCAAACATGGCGTAGTCATTGATGATCTGATTGGCGGTCATATCCTCCCGCAGTTCGCCGCGCTCCAGACCCTGCCGCACGACCTGCTGCAAAAGTTTAAAGTAGGTGCGGTTACGGTTTAAAAGATGCTTTTCTCCCCGGGTGGTGAGTTGGGTAGAGAACAGCCGCGCCAGCAGCTCCACGGAGATGGTGTTATCGATCATGGTAAACAGCGCATGATTCATATAGAGCAGTTTCTCCACTGTGTTCATCTGCTCCGGCATTTCACTTTTCAGTTCCTCATACTTTTCGTCAAAGACCATGGAGAGGGAACCCAACAGAGCATCTTTTCCCTCAAAATAGTGGTAAAAAGAGCCCTTGGAGGTCTCGGATTCATAGATGATATCTTCCACCGTGGTGTTGTCATAGCCCTGTTCATAGAACAGCTTCCAGGCGGCGGAGACAATTTTTCCCTTGGTATTGCGGGTGGATTTTCGCGGCATAAGCGACCTCCTTATCTTTGCCGGATCCGGCGTATGGGCGACAGGATCAGCTCTCTTTCATAGCGGTTCAGACCGAATAGCCACATACACACAGCATAGACCAGAACAAAAGCACAGCCCGGCAGAATGAGCCCAAAGTAACTGGTGGGGTGGACGAAGATTGCCAGAGCAACAGCGGTGCCGGCGGGCAAAATCATGGCAGGGACAAGGTGGAAGATATGCCTCCAGAATGCCGGGATATCCAGACCGATCCGTTTATGATAGTACCAGTTCATCAGCAGGACATTGCCCACAAAGGTGGCGATGGTGGTACCGATGGCAGCACCCAGTCCCTCCCAGCGGATACACAGAGGAATGGAGAGGAGCGCATTGGCAATCGCCACAGCCAGATAGACCAATGAACGGAATCTATGCATATTCTTGGCTCGCTGAATTTCAATGCCAACAGTTTGAATATTGGTCCACATCGTGGCAAAAAACAGCAGCAGGGTCGTCCAGTAGTCCACAGCTTTGTTTTCGCCGCCCCATAATACCACAAAGCTCTGTCCCACAGCCACAAAGCCCAGGAAGATACAGCCCAGCAGAATAAATTGCAGCCGCCCCACTTTGGTAAACAGAGCATTCAGTTCTCGCATAGGACGGTTCTCTGCCACAAGACGGTGGACCCGGGGCGTCATCACGTTGGAAATGGCGTTGGAGAAGGTGAGATAGAAGGTGTTGAGCTGTGCCGCCACCGCATAGATGGCCACGGCGGTAGAACCATGGAACCAGGTCAGCAGCCGGCGGTCGATCGCCCAGTTAAAGTTCTCCACCACGATGCCGAGAAAGACGTAAAAGGTGAAGCCGAACATCTCTTTGAGCAGAGGAAAATCGTAATGGCGGAAAGAGAATCGCATTTTCAGTTTGGTAAAGCAGTACCAGATATTGAGAATGCCGCTGAGAATGGTGCACAGCAGGGCAACGATGGTCAGCGTGACACTGCGGTAGCCGATGATCAGCAGAGGGATCATGATCAGGGGATTGAGTACCTGCTTGATCATACCCACAATTCTTTGGAACAGATAGTGCTCGTTGATGGTGATATGATTTTCAAAGACACTGAGCGGGAAAGTGAGGGCGGCATTGACCGACATGATCCGCAGCAGTTTTTCTGCCAGTGCGATTTCCTCCGGTGTCAGCTTGGTACCGAAGATGATATCGCAGTAGGAAAGTCCGAAGCCTACGCCCAACAGAGCGGTACCTAAGATAAAATAGGTGACAAGGAACATACCGTTGAGCTTGGCACAGCCTGCACGGTTGCCCTCTGCCTGATAGCGGGAGTAGTAGCGCACATAGGCACTGCCCAGGCCGAAGCTCATCATATTCAGATAGCTGATAATGGGCAGCACGGCCTGATAGATACCGAATTCGGCATCGCCCAGCCGCTGGATCATAATGGGGGTATAGACCAGGGAGATGAGGGTACTCAGCCCCAGAGAAACATAAGATAAAATGGCACCTGCCCGAATTTGATTGATTTTCATGAGCACCCTCCTTTCCATAATCTGACAACATATTATACTATATAGTATATGCCGATGTAAAGACGGATTTTCCCGGAAAAAAGCTGAGCATTACCGCTCAGCTTTTTTTGCTTTCCATAGTGCGCCAAAATCCACTTCCATCATCATCAGACTCAGCAGCATCAGCGCTGCGCCGATATAGCCCCGTACATTGAGCCGTTCCTTGGCAAAGAAGAACGCCACAATGCAGGAGAACACCGGCTCCAGCGTGAAGATCAGTCCCACGTGGGAGGCGTTGGTGTATTTCTGCTGGGTGGATTGAATAACGAATGCCACGCCGGTACACAGGATCCCCAAAAACAGAACAGCGCCCCAAATGGCGGGAGTGGTAGGGAAGTGAGGTGTTTCGATAAAGAACGAGAACGCCAGCATGATAACAGCCACCACACCCAGCTGGCACACGCCCAGTCCCAATGGATCCACTTCCGTATCGTTCACCGCCTTTTCGGTGATCAGCAGGTCAAAGGAATAGCAGATGGGTACGCCCATGCAGATGATATCGCCCACGGCGGGCTTCAGGCTGTCCTGCAAGGTCAAAAGCGCCAATCCCACCGTGCAGACCACCAGCGCGATGCCGAAGCTCCTGCCGGGACGGGTGCGGTGAATGAGAAAGTCGAAAATCGGCGTAAATACCACCGGCAGCGCACAGACGAAGCTGGCGTTGGAGATGGAGGTCAGCGGCAGTCCGTAGCCATAGAATATATAGGTGCCGGATAAAGCCAACCCCACCAACAGACTGTAATACAGCGTCCGGCGGTTGACGTGGAGCACTCTTTTCCAAAAGAGGACACCCAGCAGGAGAAAGGCGCTGGTAAAGCGGAACGCATTGAGCGTCATGGGCGGTAAATCGGTTAAACACAGGTCGCTGAGATAGTAGCTGGCGCCCCAAAACGCGGTGACCATCACCAGAAGCAGATCAGCCCGGCGCTGTTTCGACATACGTTCCACCCCCTTGCCGGAATTTTTTGTCATTTTACCACAATTTTCGCGGGAATACAAGCCGGATTCCCCTTGTAATTTGCTTCCGGCTGTGCTACGATAATAGAGACAAATGTATGCCACACACGGACGGAGAAAGGAGAGCCTATGGAAAAGAAGCAACTTTTCATCGTTTCGGCAGATGCCCTGCCGGAGGTATTCCTCAAGGTGGCGGAGGCCAAACGTCTTTTGCAGGTAGGCGAGGTAAAGACCATCGGCGAGGCGGCGAAACAGGTGGGGATCAGCCGCAGTGCGTTCTACAAGTACAAGGACGCGGTACAGCCCTTCCACAATATGAAAGCCGGGCATATCCTGACGTTTTACGCCCTGCTCAAGGACAACCCCGGTGTTCTGCGCAATTATCTCTCCATTTTTGCCGATTCCGGCGCCAATATTCTGACCATTAACCAGACCATTCCCACCAACGGCTGTGCCGGCGTGACCATCAGTGCCGACACCGGCGATATGGAGGAATCCATGGACGCCATGATGGAGCGGATCGGCGCGGCGCCCGGTGTACTGAAATTTGAAATTCTGGCAGGGTGACTATGCTGATCATCAGAAAGGAGAAATGACCATGAAAAAATTGTTTACAGGCGGTACCGTAGTCTCCGGCAAAGGGAGCCGCCGGATGGATATTTTGGTAGACGGCGAGAAGATCGTAAAGGTGGGAAAAAGCCTGATCGTCAGAGATGCAGAGATCATCGACTGCACCGGCAAACTGCTGTTCCCCGGCTTTATTGACGCCCACACCCATTTTGATCTGGACGTGTGCAATACCACCACCGTGGACGATTTTACCAGTGGCAGCCGCAGCGCCATTCGCGGCGGTACCACCACCGTGATTGACTTCGCCTGCCCCAATAAGGGCGAGACCCTCCATGACGGCTTAAAGCTGTGGCACGAAAAAGCGGACGGCAGGACCTACTGCGACTACGGCTTCCACATGACCATTGACGACTGGAACCCCACCATCGAGCGGGAGATCGGCGAGATGCTGGACGAGGGTATCTCCTCATTTAAGATGTATATGACCTATCCTGCTATGATGATCGGTGATGAGGCCATGTACCTGGCCTTGAAAAAGCTGAAAGCGGTGGGCGGCATCTGCGGTGTCCATTGTGAGAACAGCGGCGTTATCAACGCTCTGCAGGCGGAGAAAAAAGCGGCAGGGGAGAATAGCGTCAGCTGCCACCCCCAGACCCGCCCGGATTATCTGGAAGCGGAGGCGGTGTCGCGTCTGCTGCGCATCGCCCAGGCGGTAGATGTTCCGGTGGTCATCGTCCATACCACCAACGCCGCCGCCCTGGAGGAGATCCGTGCCGCCCGCAAACGCGGCCAAAAGGTCTATTGCGAGACCTGCCCCCAGTACCTGGTGCTGGACGATAGCGTATATTATAATAGGGATTGGCTCCAGAGCGCAAAATATGTCTGCTCGCCACCCATTCGTACCGCAAAAGATCAGAAAGCCTTGTGGCGCGGGATCCGGCGAGGCGAGGTGCAGACCGTTTCCACCGACCACTGCTCCTTTACCACCGGGCAGAAGCTGGCGGGCAAAGCGGATTTCACCGCCATTCCCGGCGGGATCCCCGGCGTAGAGACCCGGGGCGAGCTGCTCTATACCTACGGCGTGGCGCAGAAGAAGATCACCCTGTCGGATATGTGCCGGGTGCTGTCGGAAAACCCCGCCAAGCTGTATGGCCTGTACCCCACCAAGGGCGTGCTGAAAAAAGGTGCCGATGCGGATATCGTGGTCTACGATCCGGAGGCCGATCATGTTCTGTCCGCGTCAGATATGGTCTCGGCCTGCGATTACAGTCCCTATGAGGGTGTAGTGACCCGGGGCGGCATTGCCCAAGTCTATCTCCGGGGAAAACTGGCGGTAGACGGCGGCAAGGTGCTGTCCGGCGCAGACGGCAAATATCTCTTCCGCGGCAAGAACAAGCTGTAAAAATGAATACTTTACCAAATCGAAAGCATCCTCGCCTAAAGGAATACGATTACAGTCAAAGCGGATGTTATTTCGTGACGATATGTACGGACAAGCGAAAGAGCCTGTTGGGAGCTGTCGTAGGGGGCGGCGTCCTCGACGCCCCGCATGTCAATTTGTCACCGAATGGAGTCATCGTGGAAAAGATCCTGCTGTCGATGAATAAAACGTATGATGATGTTCGCATAGACAAATATGTCATTATGCCGAATCATATCCACCTCATTGTTATTCTGTCCGCGAAAGATGGGCCGTCGGGGACGCCGGCCCCTACGAATATGCGGCTGCCGGCTCTAATATCCACACTAAAGCGGTTTACAAACCGTGAATCGGGTACAAGCCTCTGGCAGCGCTCATATTATGACCACATTATCCGCAACGAAGCGGATTATTTGCGCATCTGGCAATATATAGACGAAAACCCGATAAAGTGGCAAGCTGATGAATATTATGTGTAGGGGACGGCGTCCTCGACGTCCCGCGTATTCCTGTAACAAAGATTGTTACAAAAGTTACAATTTGGATACAGTTTACCGTAACAGCTTGACGCTCCCGATTCCCTTTGCTATAATCCGTAACTGTAATAGGCTGTAAAAAGCCAATACAAAAAATCTTTATGGAGGAAAAACAAATGAAGAAGATTGTTGCTCTGGTGCTGGCACTGGTGCTGGCGCTGTCTCTGGCAACTGTCGCTTTCGCTGCTGATACCGGTTATGTGGCAGCCAATGCTGACAGCAAGATCAAGCTGGAGAACATCACCATGAAGCAGGTCAAGGACGCCGGCGAGAAGAACGTCGCTGTTTACAACCTGGTTCTGACCGTCAATGGCAAGGAAATCCCCATGCTGGGTAACTATGCCGTTGCTACCGCCGCTGACTATGACCTGGTGTTCGTCAATGGTGAAGAAGTCACCTATCTGAAGAACACTGTCACCGGTTACTACACCGGCGAGGCCAAGCCCGTTGCTACCGTTGCCAAGGCTGATGCCAAGTGCGGCGAGATCTGGGCTGCCGATGGCGTGGCTCTGTATGACTACAACGGCAAAATGCTGAAGGCTGCTGATTCCTTCAATCTGGGCACCGTTCTGAACACTGCTATCAAAGAGCACGCTCAGGACATGATCGAGAACTTCACCTTCACTAAGGCTGACTGGGAAGCCGCTGTCAAGCACTTCCTGACCACCAAGGCTGGTGACGGTGCTGTTACTGCTCTGCAGATTCTGATGGGTAAGAACGACAAAGAAGTGAATTACCTGGCGAATCCCGACAAGCTCGACTGGGCTGCTCTGGCTAACGTGTTGGAGCTCTCTTTCAATAATGTTTACGAGTTTGCCAAACAGAGCTACTTTGGTGCTACCGGTTCTGATATTCCCAAGGTGAACGAGCTGGCCGATATTCAGAAAGCTGTTAAGGATTGGACCCCCAAAGCTGCCATTGTCGATCTGTATGAGCAGCTGGTCGAGGCCATCCAGGGCAACTTCGAGTACACTCTGGCTACCACTACTTACTTGAATAAGTATGAAGGCCTGGAGCTGAACGATGTCGAAAAATCCGCTCCCTTTAAGACCAATGCAGGCAACGTTCTGGGCAACCTGTTCTATGATGCCAAGGCCGAAGTGATCGCCAAGGTCTGCGAGAAGCTGGGTATTCCTGATCCGAACGCTACTTCCGATCCTTGGTACGGTGATGGTACCGAGGCTGCTGCTCACAACGAGTCCCTGACCTTCAACATCTTCCGCGAAGTCGCCAAGATGGGTACCTCCGTCAAGGCTCTGGCCGTTGTGGATGGCAAGCTGGTGACCCTGGTCAACGCTGTTGAGGATACCGATTACGGCACCGTGGCTCACAAGTACGCTGTTGAAGTGACCGATGGCGCTATCTCCAAGGTTTCCTGCGAGACCTGCAAGGCCGAGTTTGCTTTCGTCGTCGGCTGCGAGAAGGACGCTGTTGAGAAGTTCGGTGAGGGCAACTTCGCTGACATCACCAACACCCTGAAGTCCTCCTTCGAGACCAAGTTCCTGGGCAAGCACACCGTTGAGTTCGATTGGGACTCCATGACCTTTACCGGCGACTGGGCTGAGGGTACCGGTTATTACTGGAACCTGCTGGACAAGGACGAGCAGGCTTATGTCAAGGCTCTGAGTGTGAAGCACCTGTATGTCTCCACCGCTGAGGTGGAGTCTGCCAAGACCTTCGATGCTGGTATCGCTCTGTACGCCGGCCTGGCTCTGATGAGCGTCACCGGTTCCGCCGTTGTGATCGGCAAGAAGAAGGAGTTCTAATTTAGAACCCATCTAACGGAATAAAAAAGAGAGACCTTCGGGTCTCTCTTTTTTCGTAGGGGTCGGCGTCCTCGACGACCCGCATTTTCGGGACGTCCGGAGGCCGTCCCCTACAATATTTCCGCAACGCTCTTGCTATATCGTAGGGGTCGGCGTCCTCGACGACCCGCATTTTCGGGATGTCCGGAGGCCGTCCCCTACAATATTTCCGCAACGCTCTTGTTATACCGTAGGGGTCGATGCCCACATCGACCCGTCTTTCCGATTTTGCGGGCGGATGTGGGCATCCGCCCCTACGAGTGTTCCCCTATATTTTACAAAATTTTTCACAATTTCCTGTTGCATTTTTGCCGGTTTTCCTATAAAATATAACCAACAATCCAAGATTGGTAGCTGTAAGGAAGTGCTTCGCGCACGGGCTGCAACTATCACTCCGGCTTTGCGCTCGAGTGTTTCAGACCGAACAGGTCTGGGGCACTTTTTGTTTTACCGCGTGATAGTTCATCTGGGAAAAACTGACAGGAGGAATGTCGTATGTATTTAGTGACCAACGGACGGCTCATCACCCGCGACAGCGAGGGAAAGGGCTACTATGAACACGGTGCTGTCGCCTTTGAAGGTACCAAAATCGTGGAGGTAGGCGAGGAGGCCGCCCTCCGTACCAAATACGCCAATGCTGAGATCATAGACGCCAAGGGCGGCGTCATCATGCCCGCGTTCATCAACGCCCATACCCACATCTATTCGGCGCTTGCCCGCGGCCTTAGCATCGTGGGCAACAACCCCACCAACTTCTACGAGGTGCTGGACGGCACCTGGTGGGCCATGGACCGCAAGCTGACGCTGGAGGGCAGCCGCGCCTCCGCCGACGCCCTCTACATGGACTGCATCAAGCAGGGCGTTACCACCATCTTCGACCATCATGCCGCCTATGCCGAAATTCCCGGCTCCCTGTTCCAGATCGGTGAGAGCGCCAAGAAATTCGGCATCCGCTCCTGCCTGTGCTACGAGGTCTCCGACCGTGACGGCGAGGAGAAGTGCCTGCAGGCCATTCAGGAGAACGCCGACTGGATCAGCTACTGCGAAAAGGAAAAGGATCCCATGCTGGCGGCCATGTTCGGCGGACACGCCCTGTTCACCATCTCCGACAAGACCTTTGACCGCATGGTGGCCGCCAACAACGGACGCACCGGCTATCACATCCACGTATCCGAGGGCATGAATGACGTGTACGACAGCTTGCAGAACTACGGCCGCCGCCCCGTCCAGCGGTTGCAGGATCATGGCATTCTGGGCGACAAGACCATTTTGGGTCACTGCATCCACGTGAACACCGCCGAGATGGACATCATCCGCGAGACTAACACCATGGTGGTCAACAACCCCGAGTCCAACATGGGCAACGCCATCGGCATCTGCCCGGTTTTGCAGCTCTACAAGCGGAGCATTCTGCTTGGTATGGGTACCGATGCCTATACCAACGATATGCTGGAGTCGCTGAAGGTCGCCCTCTGTTCCCAGCGCAGTCAGAACTGCCTGCCCAACGTGGCATGGTGCGAGGTCACCGATATGCTGTTCAAGAACAACGCCAAGATCGGCGCCAAGTACTTCCCCGACCAGTTGGGCGTGCTGAAAGCCGGTGCCGCCGCTGACATCATCGTCATGGATTATAAGCCGTTCACCCCGTTCAGCGATGAGAATATTGACGGCCACATGATCTTCGGCATGACGGGTCGCCAGTGCCAAACCACCATCGCAGGCGGCAAGATCCTGATGAAGGATCGCGAGCTGGTGGGCATCGACGAGGAAGCCGAAAACGCCCACATTCTGGAATATGCCAAGAAATTCTGGGGGAGTTTGAATCATAGAACCTATTAATCGAAAGGAGTACCTCTCATGTCTGAAAAAATGTATCCCATTCCGTTCAAATCTTTGATGAACTGGGTGGTCACCGAGTACGCCAATAGCGGCGAGATCTTCGGCGTCCACAAGTGTTATAAGGCTGCCGGCAAGAGCCTGCCCATCTTCGGTGAGCGCATCGAGACCCCCTTCGGTCCCGCCGCCGGTCCCAACAGCCAGCTTGCTCAGAACATCATCGCCGCCTACTTCGCCGGCGCCCGTTTCTTCGAGGTCAAGACCGTACAGAAGATGGACGGTCAGGAACTGGCCAACTGCGTGCCCCGTCCCTGCATTCTCGCCAATGACGAGGGCTACAACCAGGAGTGGTCCACCGAGCTGACCGTCCCGCAGGCTATGGACGAGTACATCAAGGCGTGGTGCGCCCTGAAGGTCATCTCCAAGGTCTACGGTCTGGGCGACCCCGACGGATTCGTGTTCAATATGTCCGTTGGCTATGACCTGGAGGGCATCAAGGGTGACAAGGTCAACACCTATCTGGACGGCATGATGGACGCCAACAAGACCGCCATCTTCGGCGAGTGCAAGACCGTCCTCAAAGACCTGTTCCCCGCCGAGAGCGACTATATTGACGCCATCTCTCCCCGGGTCAGCCGCAGCGTCACCGTGTCCACCCTCCACGGCTGCCCGCCCGATGAGATCGAGCGCATCGCGTCCTATTTGATTTCCGAAAAGCACCTGCACACCTTCGTCAAGTGCAACCCCACCATTCTGGGCTATGAGACCGCCCGCCGCACCCTCGACAGCATGGGCTACGACTACATCGTGTTCGACGAGCACCACTTCAACGAGGATCTGCAATGGGCGGACGCCGTCCCCATGTTCGAGCGTTTGCAGGCGCTTGCGGACAAGAACGGCTTGGAGTTCGGTTTGAAGCTCAGCAACACCTTCCCCGTGGACACCACCCGGGGCGAGCTGCCCAATAACGAGATGTATATGTCCGGCCGGGCGCTGTTCCCGCTGACCATTGAGATGTGCCACCGCATCTCCCGCCAGTTCCGGGGCAAGATGCGCATCTCTTTCGCCGGCGGTGCGGAATACTTCAACTGCGACAAGCTGTTTGCTGCCGGCATCTGGCCCATCACCGTGGCCACCACCATTTTGAAGCCCGGCGGCTATAACCGCCTGCTCCAGATGGTCAATAAGGTGGAAGCTCTGCCCTACAAGGCATTTTCCGGCACCAACACCGAGGCCATCTGCGCCATGTCCACCGCTTCCCATACCGACTATCACCACGTTAAACCCATCAAACCTCTGCCCAGCCGCAAGAGCGAGAAGCAGGTGCCTTGGACGGATTGCTTTACCGCTCCCTGTCAGGGCGGCTGTCCCATCGAACAGGACATTCCCGAGTACATGGAGCTGGTGCGCAAGGGCCTGTACGGTCCGGCACTAAAGCTCATTACCGAGAAGAACCCCCTGCCGTTTATCACCGGTACCATCTGCGCCCACCGCTGCCAGCAGAAGTGCAGCCGCAACTTCTACGATGAGTCCGTCCATATCCGCGACACCAAGCTGGTGGCCGCCAAGAACGGCTACAATGCCCTGATGGCCGCTATCAAGCCAGTAGAAAAAATTGCCGGTAAGAAAGCCGCCATCATCGGCGGTGGCCCCACCGGTATCGCCGCGGCCAACTTCCTTGCCCGAGCCGGTGTGGCGGTGACGATCTTCGAGCGCGAAGCCTGTTTGGGCGGTGTGCCCCGCCACGTGATCCCCGCGTTCCGTATCGCCAATGAGACCATCGAAAAGGACATTGCCATGATGGAAAAGTACGGCGTGGAGGTCAAATGCGGCGCACCCGCTCCGTCAGTTGACGAGCTGAAAGCCGCCGGTTACACCCACATTCTCTTCGCCGTGGGCGCATGGAAGCCCGGCAAGCTGGATATCCCCGGCGATGTGGCGGGCGCCATTCAGTGGATGAAGGGCGTCAAGGCCGGATTCATCGGCGTTCACGGCAACGTAGCCGTGGTTGGCGCCGGCAACACCGCCATGGATGCCGCCCGCCTTGCCAAGCGCAGCGGCGCCGAGCACGTCACCATCGTCTACCGCCGCACCAAGAAGTTCATGCCCGCCGACGAGCACGAGCTGGCTCTCGCCATTGCGGACGGCGTCAGCTTTGCCGAGCTGGCGGCTCCCGTCAGGCAGGGCGACCACGTTCTGACCTGCGAGAAGATGGCATTGGGTGAAGCGGATGCCTCCGGCCGTCGCTCTCCTGTTCCCACCGGTGAGTATTTCGACATCCCCTGCGATCTGGTGATATCCGCCGTGGGCGAGCAGGTGGACGACGCCCTCTTTGCTGCCAATGGCATCGAGCTGGACAAGAAGGGCCGCCCTGCGTTCAAGACCAACATCGCCGGCGTGTACGCCGCCGGCGACGCCAAGCGCGGTCCCGCCACCGTGGTGGAGGGCATCGCCGATGCCGCTGCCTTTGCCGCAGAGGTGTTGGGTACCTACCATACCTACGACATTCCCGCCGAGGCCTACGTCACCTCCGCCGACGCCATCGCCAAGAAGGGCGTGCTGAAGATGAGCAATAGCGCCTGCTGCGAGGGCGACCGCTGCTTGCAATGCTCCACCGTGTGCGAGAATTGCGTGGACTCCTGTCCCAACCGCGCCAATGTGGCTATCGTCCTCGATGACGGCAGCCATCAGGTGCTGCACGTGGACAAGATGTGCAACGAGTGCGGCAACTGCACCCAGTTCTGCCCGTACGCCTCCGAGCCCTGCCACGACAAGTTCACCCTGTTCCAGACCTTGGAGGACATGGAAGACAGCGCCAACGCCGGTGTGCTGTTCGTGGACGATGACCACATGAAAGTCCGCATGGACAAGGATATTCAGGATTACGACCTGACCGCCGACACCGACCTGCCTGCCGAGCTGGAGGTGTTCATCGTCACCATCCGCGACAAGTACAGCTACCTGTACAAATAAACCTATATAAAAATCCCCGTTCATCTGAACGGGGATTTTTACATAGGAGTCTACTAAAAATTGAGAACTTGCAGCAGAGCGTTTTTTTCGTTGGGCAAAGCACCGTCTATGACCTGCTGAAGCAGGAACTCCAGCGTTTCGCCCACCGCTTTTCCGCGAAAACCCAAAGCCATCAGATCGTTTCCGTTTACCGCCAACTGCTTCAGGGAGAAACAGGCATCTGCATCTAAAATCTCCTGCAAAATCTGTTCCGCCCGGTCCATTTCCACACTGCGCCCCTGATAATCGGGATGCTGGGCGGCGTTGTCTGCCCGCTTGACGGCAATTAGTCGGCGCACACCGTCTGCACCTAAGTGATACAGGCATCGCCGGATGCTCTTTTCTGTCCGGGGAACATCCCGGTCATGCCAATCCACCAGTTGAAGGACCTGCTGGCGTATTTCCCCGGAAAACCGCAGGCGGGTGGTGATGGTTTCTGCCAAGGCAATGCCGGCTTTCCCGTGACCGTAGAAATGGCCGATGCCCTGCTCATCCAGAGAAAAAGTACTGCCCTTGCCCAGATCGTGGAGCAGCATGGCCCAGCGCAAAACCGGCGTTGGCTCGATAGCCGCCACGCTGTGGGCGATATGCCCCCATACATCGTAGCAATGGTGCGGGTTATGCTGATCCAGACCCACACAGGGCAAAATTTCCGGCAGGAATACGCCAATCACGTCTGGATATTGCAGCAGCACATCGGCGGCATTTTTACCGCAAAGCAGCTTTGTCATCTCGGTGTAAATGCGCTCTACGGCGATTTGAGACAAATCCTGACGGTGGGCACGCAGGCTCTTTGCCGTTTCAGGGTCAATGGTAAACCCCAAAGTCGCTGAAAAGCGCAGAGCGCGCATAATACGCAGGGCATCCTCTCCAAAGCGCTGTTCCGGTTCCCCTACACACCGCAGAATGCCGGCCCGCAGATCATCCTGTCCGTCATAGAAATCGTACAACTTACCCTGCCGATCCATGGCCATGGCGTTGACGGTGAAATCACGGCGCGCCAGATCCTTCTGCAAGGTAGTGGTAAACCGTACCGCATCGGGGTGCCGGTGGTCGGCATAACTGCCATCGGTGCGGAAGGTGGTTACCTCGTAACACCCGCCGCTGTCCTTTACCGTCACCGTGCCGTGCTGTAAGCCGGTAGGAATGGAATGGGGAAAAACGGCCAATACTTCCTGGGGTAGGGCAGAGGTGGTAACATCCCAATCAAAAGGGTCTTTGCCCAGCAGCAGATCCCGAACGCAGCCGCCGACCAGATAGGCCTCGTGTCCATGACGCTCCAACGTGTACAGAATTTCATGAACATTTTCCGGAATTGCCATGGTACTGCCTCCTTCCCCAAAAACTTCCCGCAATCGTGGTTGCACTTTCCTCGTATTCGTATTATAATCAACAGTTAGAAAAATTACAAGTCACTCCCAAGGGAGGCAGCTATATGATGCATCAAAACATAGATATTATGACCTATCTCAAACCCGGTACCCGTGTGCATTTGGCGGGCATTGGCGGCGTCAGCATGTGCGCGCTGGCAGAGGTTTTGCAGGGTCAGGGCCTCATCGTACAGGGCAGCGACATGACGGATAGTACCACCGTCAGACATCTGCGTGAGGTGGGTATTGCTGTTGCTATCGGCCAAAGCGCGGAAAACCTTCACGACTGCGATCTGGTGATCCGTACCGCCGCCATTCACGACAGCAACCCGGAAATCGCCGGTGCTATCGCCCGGGGCATTCCTGTATATGAGCGGGCACAGGCCTGGGGCGCTATCATGAAGGCCTATCAAAATGCGTTGTGCATTGCCGGCACCCACGGCAAAACCAGCACGACCTCCATGGCTACCCACATCTTTATGGCGGCCCGGAAGGACCCCACGGTCATGATCGGCGGCACCCTGCCCCTTTTGGGGAAAGGCTATCGTGTGGGCAAGGGTGATACCATTATTCTGGAAAGCTGTGAATACTGCAACTCGTTCCTGAATTTCTTCCCCACCGTGGCGGTGATTTTGAACGTCTGCGCCGATCATCTGGATTTTTTCAAGGATTTGCAGGACATCGAACACAGCTTCCGCACCTTTGCGGAGTTGACACCGGAGGACGGCTATGTGGTGGCAAATCTTGACGATGCCGGTACAACGGAGACTCTGCACGAATTCCCCCGCAAGGTATTCTGGTTCAGCGTCAAGAGCGAAAACGCCGACTGCTATGCCGCCAACGTGTCGTTCTTTGATGGCTGCGGTGATTTCGATGTGATGATCGGCGGACAAAGATATACCCACGTTTCTCTCCATGTTCCCGGCAAACACAATGTGTCCAATGCTTTGGCGGCGGCGGCCAGCGCTTATCTGCTGGGCATTCCCGGCACGGCTGTGGCCGAAGGTTTGGCTACCTTTGGCGGGGCCGCCCGGCGGTTTGAGTACAAGGGCGAGTATCACGGTGCCAAGATCTATGACGACTACGCCCATCATCCCGATGAACTCCGCGCCCTGCTGCAGGCGGCAGGTAGTGTGCCCCATCAGCGCCTGATCTGCGCGTTCCAACCCCACACCTATACCCGCACGGCTGCACTGTTTGATGACTTTGTGCGGGAGCTGCAAACGCCGGATATCACCATCGCGGCGGAGATCTATGCCGCCCGGGAGAAAAACGACATCGGCATATCCTCCCGTGACCTGACGGCGAAGATCCCCGACAGCGTCTATTGCTCCACGTTGGAGCAGGTCGCCGATACGCTGGCGGAGCTGGCACAGCCCGGTGATCTGATTTTAACCGTGGGCGCCGGTGACATCTACCGTGCCGGCGAAAAACTGTTAGAAAGAGAAAAATGAAATGAATATTTCCGCTATTTATGATACTTTGCCCGAGGAAGAGCGCAGCCCGGTGGAAATGCACACCTATGAGGTGCTCCAAAAGCTGCACATTCCCTTTACCCGTGTAGATCACGATACCGCTGAGACCATGGAGGACTGTGTTGCCATCGGCGAAAAGCTGGGCGTGGACATCTGCAAGAATCTGGTGCTGACACCTCGCAACAAGAGTGCATTTTATCTGCTGTGTATGCCCGGGGACAAGCCCTTTTCCACCAAGGACTTCTCCAAGCAGATCGGCTCCAGCCGGTTGAGCTTTGCCTCTCCTGCGGATATGGCGGGGCTTCTTCGCGTGCAGCCCGGCTCGGCGTCCATTCTCGCACTGATGAACGACCATGATCATCTGGTACAGCTGTGTGTGGAGCGCAGCGTGTGGGAGAGCGAGTGGTTTGGCTGTCATCCCTGCCGCAATACCTCCAGCCTGCGGCTGAAAACCGCCGATCTCAAGACAATATTCCTGCCCTACACCGGACATGAGGCCACAGTAGTGGATTTATAAACAAAAAAAGAACGCCCAAGTTGGGCTTCACTTAGGGATTTGCGAAAAACAAGTTTTTGAGTGACTCCTTCAAACGGTGCAAGCAAAAAGCGGTCGCATTTGGGACGAATAATCCTAAATGCGGTCGCTTTTTGCCTTTCTAAGGGGTGGTGCCGGAGCGAATCACGGCACCGCCGAGCCTGTGTACTTATTTTGCCATTCCCATCAGAATGTCCAGAACAGTATCAAGCTGTTTCTGCTCTTCTTCACGGTAGTAGGAATCCTTCGAGGAGCGGCTTGCCTTAAAGCCATCAAAGCGGTTCAGGCCGTTTTCTTTCACATATTCACGGATCTGATTCATAGTGCGGGTTGCGGCATCATGCCCCAACTGCATCGCTTCATAGAACGCTTCACCCTGCACATTCTGAACCATCAGGGTAAGAGCCAGACAGTGCTTCGGAGAAGCGTCGAGGAGCTTGTCCAACATGGATTTGACCCTTGCCACAGATTCTCTCTCTGCTTCTTCTTTCATATAGATTTCTTCCGGAGAAGGTGAACTGGCAGGACAATATCCGTACTCGTCCTCCAGTTCATCAAAGGAAACGAATCGGGGCATTTCACGCTCATATTCGCCACGATGCGGACAATGGGCACAGTCGGGGTGGTTATTGCCATTCTTCTTCGGACAGGGTTTCTTGCTTCCATCCAGTTGCGGAATCAGGTAGCGACCGTAAAAGACGGGCTTTTCATCCCTCGCATAGCTGTTGAACTGCGACCTTGCGACTGATGCAAATTCCTTCGGCACGGCTTTCAGAACGGCGTCTACGGGACCACCGGCGGTCTGCACTGTTACGATGGAATCCGGATTTGTGATGTTGATGCGATCCTCTTCAAAGTAAGGCATCAAGACGAGGACTTCGTTGTCCTTCAGGGGGCTCGCTGTTGTAGTTAAGACGGGTTTTCGGGGTTTCTGTGTTTTTCATAGAATGAGCCCTCCTGCGGCTCTGAAAACCGCATGAGGAGTTCCATGAAAAAGAAACCCAGTGTGATAGAATTTAGGTTTGCTTTGACCATCACAGATGCATCCTCCTAATGCGGTGATGGTCAGTCAGCTCGAATAAGTCTGACCGGTGTGAAAGAGGGACTCATCGGATGGCTTCAAGCTGAGACCACGTCTGGTCGCCAACCGAGTGAGGCTTTAAGGTCTGCCTCCCGCGACCTGGGCGTTGGGGGCATGACTCCCCAGCACAGTTGGTGAACATTCCTCCCGGCACTCGCGGGTAGCTAATCCGCTTGTGCCGAGGTGCCTTTTTACGTCGTGCGCCGGACGGTGTGAAGTTGCCCCTCACAGTACGGACATTTTTTGCCGATTTTTCAGGGTATCTGCCGAAAAAATCTTGAAAAAACGGATCAATGGAGATGAGATTGCCATAAGGTCGAAAACACGTTCTACTTTGTAGCCTTGGAAACCGCTTGAAAAGGACGCTTCTCTTAATTCTGACGAATGAATCCTTCTACTACTAACCGAAAAAGCGAACCCCCTTCATTAATCCACGGTCATGAGAGTGCCGTTTTGACGATTTACGCTTTGAAAAATGTCGTCCTCACTATACTGAGAAAACTCAAGCTGTTTGGGGCTCCTATTTATGAAAAGAATGAATTATTCTTTCTTCAATTCCAGAAAGAGAGCAGAAATCCAAATTGCCGGAAATAGTTTCCTCACTATACGGAGAAAAATCAACTCGTTTGGCTCCCCTGTTTGCAGAAATTTAAACTTAATTTCTGCAAACATTATTTCATCCTAATGATAATCGAAATTAATTTCACAATCGCAGTAATGAAATCCCCAATCAGTCTTGAAAAGTTCACAATTTTCCGCTATACTATTATTAAGTTTGTATATTGAGCTTTTCCGCCTGTGGCACCGCCGCCCAATTCACGGCGAAATGCCTTTCCTAAAGGCTCGTCCCCATTATATAAAATCGACTTGGTACGACCGGTTATCTGCGGATACGATAGGATAGGCTTGGATACGGGAGGATAGAATCATGACATTTTCTGAATTTATACAGTTACTGTTCTCAGCTATCGGAGCCGGTAACAGTACTTCTGCTTTCACAAAAAGTGTTCTTGACGCCGTTGTTACGGAGGCGGGTTCCGAGATTCTATCCGGATATAAGGAGCCAACCTTCAAGGCTTATTACAACGGCAATACCGAAATCACGAAACTGGCACGGAAAATCAACGCATATATTGATAAAACAGGCTTTGAAGAGTATCTGAAGCCTTTCTCCGATGATGTGGTGCTTAATCTCTGTAATTCCTTTGAACAATACATACCGGATATAGATGCCCACAATGCCGGGGAAAAGTTATCTGAATTGCTTGTGTCGATCATCACTGCTGCAGCTTGCACAAACAAAAAACGCACCCCGAAGGGTGCTGAAGATCATGATGATATTGATTTAGACGCCTCGACCGCTCTCATTCTTGGCAATGACGGTGTTGCTTCGGATTTAGGGGCTTTTGTTGACGGAAATATATTATATCTCAATTGTGACGATGCAGACGCTCAAACAGGCGTTTTTGACAATTATATATCGAAGGCATCCGAGCATTATAATAACGTAAAGACTCCGCTAAGCGCGGATAATCCGTTCCCGTTTTATAGTGTCTATGTATGCAATGACCTATATAATAGATTTCTGCCGAAAGTATACCGGGAACAAACAATTTCAAATGCCACAATAGCTTCTTTGAGCGAAATATCGAGATTTATCATCGTTTCCGGAACCGGCGGCATAGGAAAGTCCATGCTGATGAAGCATTTGTTCTTTTCGTCAGTTACTGACTTAAATGAGAGTGGACTGCCGCCTATCCTTCTGCCGCTCCGTAAATACGATGAAAGCATTCAAGACCTGACAGAATTTATATATAGGATCGTAGCTGAGTTCGACCGAGGGGTTCCGCAAGAGGACATAACAAAACTATTGAAAGGCGGGAAATGTATCCTGCTTCTCGACGGTCTTGATGAGGTTGTTTCGTCTGTACGCAGCAGGTTTGAGACTGCGCTTGAAGCGATGATCAAGCAGTATCCGGAGAACACATATATTTTGTCATCCAGACCGACTTCAACGTTTCTGTCGTTTCCACGTTTTACGGTTTTGAATATGCGGCCTTTCGACAAAGAGAAAGCGCTGGAAATGATAGACAAGCTTCCCTACCACGATGCGGAAGCCAAGGCCAAGTTCCGGGGTGATCTGGATAAAAATCTTTTTAAGTCACATCAGCAATTTGCAAGCAATCCGCTCTTACTGACGATTATGCTGATGACTTACACGACAAACGGAAATATACCGCAAAAGAGGCACGTATTTTACAGTCAGGCTTATGATATCATGGCTCGGAAACACGATTCATCCGAGGGTTCTTATGTCCGTCCCATGCACACGGGGCTTGAACCGGAGGACTTTGCAAAATACTATGCGGAGTTCTGTGCAAGGACATATAAGGATGAGGTCTATGAATTTACAGAGCAGTCCTTTATATCCTACATGGATAAGGTTCTTGCAGCTAACGGCTTGAAGAACAGCCCGCTGACATCAAAGCAGTTTTTGCTGGATATAACCGACAACCTGTGTATCATGTATAGGGAGGGCGAATACATTTACTTTATTCACCGCTCGTTCCAGGAGTACTTCTGCGCTCGTTTCTTCTCTGTACAGATGGACGATACGCTGGTCAAGACTGCCCGTATCTTTGAAAATCATAATGACAGATCATACACGGACCGGGCGTTTGATATGCTGTATGATATGATTCCGGACAAGATTGACCGGTATATATTCCTGCCGTATCTCATGGATTTATGGAAAAGATGCGATGAAAGCAACGGATACTGGACATTTCTTCAAGAAATATACCCTGTAATATATTCACAGCAAGGCGAAACCGAAGATTATAATGAGACAAATCCAGAAGAGTTCTTTTATGACTTCGTTGTCAACGAAAACCTGCTCAGATATAACGGGCAGTTGGACAGGCTCGACTGGCCGCCCTGCGCAGATATGGATAAGAAGCAATGGGTACATATATATACCGGTAAGGTTGAAATGCGAAACGGTGTCAGGTATGCCGCTACCAAACTCTGCGAGTTGAATTCCGTCAATCTGACCGAGGATTATATTGAAGAATACGGAGAACCGGAAATAGACGGCGAATCATGGGAAATAGAACCTGCTTATGTCTTTGATAGCCCTTATAGGAAATCGATGAAAACATATATGGAATCCGATGAACTTCCGCTTATGAAAGAATACAAAGCCATGCGGAAATATACGGAGGAATTGCAATTGAGGTATGCGCCAAAAATGAAAAGCCAGGATGACTGGTTTTCCGATAATTGAAGGAGGAATGGATATGCATATCAGCTATAAGAAACTGTGGAAATTGCTGATCGACAAGGACATGAATAAAATGCAGCTCAAAGAAAAAGCCGGAATCAGTGCTGCATCTGTTGCCAAACTCGGGAAAGACGCAAATATCACTACTGATGTTTTGATAAAGGTCTGCGAGGCGCTTGATGTTAAGGTAGAAGATATTATGGAGACTGTGGATGATTGAGTGAGAAAAACACTTGAAAATCGCAAAGAAAAGTTATCCCATGTTGCTTTTTATTGAGAATACAAACGAAAAAGGAGATTTCCTTTACATGAACTGTCAAAGTCGTATCGTTATTGGCATTGATTCTCTTGATAGGAACAAGGATATGGCTTACAGAAGGAAGTAAAATGAATATGGATAAAAAGCGTAATACTGCTTATTCAGAAAGCCCAATAGAACAATTTGAAAGAAATAAAGACGGAAGATTAATTACTGTAATTGTGCCAGTATACAATACTCTAGAATATTTGGATGCATGTTTAGAATCAATCGTTAACCAGGAGTATACGAATATCGAAATTCTAATAATTAACGATGGTTCTACCGATGATTCCCTTACAAAATGTGCCGAATGGGAAACGAAAGATCATAGAATTAGTTGTGAAACGCAGGAACACCGTGGATTAAGCGCTGCCAGAAACAAAGGCGTTGCTCTTTCACGCGGGGAATATATCACATTTATTGATTCGGATGATGTTGTTGAGGGAAACTATATATCTTGTCTATATGAGGATTTACGGGTAAATGATGCTGATATCGCTGTTGCATATTTGGACAGAACGGATAATAAAGCATCTTCTGTTCCCAGTAATGTTCCCGAAGTTTGTTGTATGAATGAGGCAATGGATTTGCTTTGCGCAGGGGATATTCCGGTATGTGCAACATGTAAGCTATATAAACGAGAGTTGCTTCAGCAAACACCGTTTGTTGAAGGTATGGTTTATGAAGACAATCTGTTTGCGTTTGAAGTCATTGGACGCTGCAATAAATTGGCTAATTGCCGAAGAGTCCTTTATCATCATATTATAAGACCCGGAAGCATTACACAAACCTGGTCGGTAAACAATTATCTTGATCAGATTAAGGCTTATAATTCGGTTGCCGATTATATCGGGCATTTCTATTCCTTTTCCGACAAAAGATATATCAGCAGATTGATTGATGCATGGTTCAGCCTTGAATATCTCTTTCATAAGCATCATTATGGCAGGGTTATGAATAAGCAGGAATGCAATTATGTAAAGGACGAGATTTATAGGATACGAAAAGAAGCGATTAAGTGTGTCTCAATGTCAAACATGAGATTTAACGGGAAAAAGGGTATGAAATTGTTTGTGATGAGATATATGCCTAAGTTATACTATCCACTCAATGAAGCATACCAACGTATATTGCGGAGGACATAAATGTCGGTAAAGAACTATGATAATGTTGACGTTTCTGTCATCGTCCCTTTGTTTCATGGAGCAAAGTATATAAGCAATCTGTTGCAAATGGTTGGGAAAAACATTGAGTCGGCACGACAGATCAATGTTGAATTGGTACTTGTGAATGATTCTCCTGATGACGTGCCCGATTATTCGGAAGCCCGTAATGCGAACTTTGCGGTTGTATTTGTTTGCAATGAAGAGAATCTTGGCATTCAGCGTGCCAGGTTGCACGGCGTAGAGCATTCTCACGGAAAGTATTTGCTGTTCCTTGACCAGGATGACATGATATCCGATGACGCAATCTGGAAATTGTATAATTCTGTTCAGGACGCGGATATAGCCGTATCAGATTGGTTTCTGGAAAGGCCGAGTAAGCATGGAATAGTTGCGATAGAAATGCTGGCTAAAATAGAACAGTATTCTTTGAATAGATTTTCTTACTGTGGCAATATAATTGGTCCTCCCTGTCATTGTCTTATAAAGCGAGACAGTCTGCCTTCTTGCTGGAGAAACAGAATTATGAAGATCAATGGAGCAGATGATTATTATATGTGGATGGGAATGCTGGCAGAGAAACGGAAATTTGTCCATTGTGACGGTAAATTATACATTCACAAGTATCACGATAATTGCTTTTCCAATGCTGAACTGATCATGCTGAAATCGGAAGACGAAGCATTCAAGCTTGCAGCAGATGAATACGATATTGCTCTATTTTGGCGATGGATACATACCAGAAATATTCGTATGAAGATTCAAGGTTATGAAATTAAACAAAAAAACGATTCTATGGTCAAGAGAAGAGCGTTAATGATTTTATACCCGGAGCAATTGCTGCTTCGGATAATGGAGAAGTGTGGAATTTATGGTTAAAGAAAAATTTGCTGTGATATACAAATTATCGGATGTATTGACGGCAAAACAGAAAAAATCCATTATAGGATTGTTTTTGCTGATGCTGGCTTCGTCACTTATTGAAACTTTAGGCGTTTCAATCATTATTCCATATTTTGCAGTGCTGACAGACCCGAAAGGGTTTATTGCCGGAGAAATTGGAACGATGATCTCAAATATCTTACACATTACGAAGCAAAACGAACTGTTAATATTTCTGACAGCTGTTTTGATTGTCGCATTCGGAATAAAATATATACTCACCTATGTTATTCAGCTGAAACAAACGAATTTTGTGAACAGAAACCGTTTTCAAATGGCTCAGTGTGTTATGAGCAGGCTTATCCGGGAAGATTATGAAAGATATCTTTATCGGAACATAACGGAGGAAATCAACAGTGTCACAGTTCATGTTACTTGGACATTTGAACTGATAAGGTCCGCACTCACCGTGATGATACATTTTCTGACTGCTCTTTTGCTAGGCATTTTTATGCTTCTTGTGGATATACGTCTTGCGCTTGGTTTTGGAACAGGAATCGCAGTGCTTTATTATCTGCTCAACAGGATATTCAGGGACAAGGTCAAAAATGCGGGAGAGGATGCCAACGAAACATGGGAAGCGTATGAAAAGATTATCGGTGAATCTTTTTTGCTGAAAAAAGAAAATGATGTTTTTCTGCGGAATAATGGCGTTTTTGATTCATTTAGTTATTTCGGCAAGCGGAATGTAAAAGCAGATGAGAGAAAAATAAAATATGCGATTATTCCCGGTGTACTCACGAATTTGATCAGCGTATGGGCGATTTTGTTCTTTGTTCTGTTTTCTCTCACATCCGGGACTGACATTCTCGGAAGTCTAGGCAAATTATCTGCTTTTTATCTTTCGGCAACAAGAGTTATACCGAGCGTGAATGCAATGTATGCCGGTTTACAATCAATAACGTTCTATAAACCAAGCCTTGACAGGGTTTATTTCCTGTTGAAATCCGAAAAAGATGAAAAAGCAAGAAGAGAAATGAACTATAAAACAAGATCTGTACACAATTCTATACAGTTGAGAAATGTGTCATTTCACTATGAAAATTCGGCTTGTGAAACAGTAGAGAATATTGATATCATAATTCATTGCGGGGAACGCATAGGTATTGTTGGTGAAACCGGAAGCGGAAAAACGACCTTGATCAATCTGATTATCGGATTACTCCACCCTCAAAAAGGGCAGGTTTACATAGATGGTAAGCCCCTTTCGGACGATAGCATTTTGGAGGTCGGTTATGTTCCGCAGGACACGAATCTTTTGGATTCCACGATTCGGGATAATATCACATTCGGAAGAAACATAACCGAGGATGAACTCACTTATGCTGTAAATGCGTCGGAACTAAGAACATTCATTGAAGAGCTTCCGAAAGGGCTGGAAACAAAAATCGGAGCACAGGGAATGAGACTTTCAGGCGGTCAGCGACAGAGGATCGGAATCGCCCGTGCACTTGTGGGGAATCCTTCCGTTTTGATATTTGATGAATCCACGGCGTCTCTCGACAGAAAGACCGAGCAGGAGATCATAAAATCATTTGAAAATTTTGCAAAAGACAAAACTATCATTATGGTATCTCACCGTCCGAATACACTGCAATTTTGCAACAGGTGGTTCCGTGTCGAAGGTCATAAACTGACTGAACTTGATTCCTGCCCTTGAAAGCGAAAGGAAATATAAAAATGATTCGCATAATTCGTTATACAGCAAAAATGAAAACCGAGTGGGATACATTTTGCAAAAATTCCATAAACGGAGTTTTTCTGTTTTACCGCGATTACATGGATTATCACAGCGACCGTTTTCAGGATCATTCCTTGCTTTTCTATAAAGGGAAAAAGCTGATCGCACTGCTCCCTTGTAATGAAAAAACTGAAAAGCATGATAACTCCGCTGAAATGACAAAAATTCTATCTTCCCACGATGGACTGACTTTTGGCGGTTTTATTATGGGAACCCATACGCATCAATCAGATATGATGGATTGTGTCGATGCACTGAAAGAATATTGCAAGGCAGAAGAAATTTCCGAGGTGCGTTTTAAGCCCGTTCCGCTTTTGCTGCAGAATACTCCTGCCGAACAGGATGTTTTTGCTTTGATTTATCATGGGGCAAAACTATTAAAATCCGAACCGTCCATCATCACAGAAATAAACGGCTATGTTCCTAATTACGGTGAAAAATGGAGTTGCAGATGTGCTACACAATCGAAGCTGTCTTTTAAGTGTGGCGTGGAAGACTCTGATTGGAAGCAATATCATCAGTTATTGTCTTATGTGCTGGATAAATATCATCAAACCACACCGGTCCACAGCTTGTCCGAGCTTCTTTTGCTGCGAAACAGATTTCCGGAAAACATCCGGCTGTTCGGGGTGTTCGATGAAAGCACTATGGTGGCAGGGACGGTGGTTTATCTGTATAACGATACGGTTCACACGCAGTATATGGCTGCAAACGAAGACGGTCGCGAGAAACGGGCTTTGCATTTTTGCATACAAAAACTCATTGAACACTATAAAGACAAAGATTGGCTGGATTTTGGTACTTCGATGTTGAATCGCGGAACCGAATTGGACAAAGGTCTGATTATGTTCAAGGAAGGCTTCAAAGGGAATACGGTGTTATATAACAAATGGAGTCTGATGATATAATGGATACGGTAAATTACAGCATAATCATTCCTCATTATTCTATTCCAGATCTTCTGCTCCGTTGCCTTCGATCCGTCCCGCAAAGGGATGATGTCGAAATCATCGTGGCAGATGATTGCAGTGAGAATTTTGCGATATGTGCAGAACAGTTCAAGGCGGAGTTTGCTGACCGAAGGATCATATTTTGTTCTACGGACAAACACTCCGGTCCGGGTGCTGCCAGAAACAAAGGATTGGATAACGCTTCGGGAAAATGGATCGTATTTACAGATGCTGATGATTTTTTCTCGAATGAAACAGATGAAATATTCGACGTCTGTGCAGACAGAGCGGAAGACATTCTGTTTTTTCGCTATCGGGTCGTTATGTCCGACGATATCAATATGCCCGCTTCGGATTATGCCTATGAAGATATACTGGAACAGTATAGCAAAAATCACAATGATCAAAGCCTGCGATACAGGCATTATTCGGTGTGCGGAAGACTGATAAAACGCTCTTTTATCGAAAACAATCGGATTCGATTTGATGAAAGATATCACGGAGAGGATTTACTTTTTGCAGTAAAAATGGGGCATCTGTGCGGCTCGTTGGATGTCCTGCCTTATTGCCTTGATGTGATTACAAGCAGACCCGGTTCTCTTAGCCGTTCATGGGACACATGGGGAGATTGGTATAATCAGTTTTTTCCGGCTCATATAATTGCGATGCATTATTTGCATAAGTATGGGGTCAAGGCAATTGATAAATACGTTTACGGCAAACTTCTGACCATTATGAAATCAGATCGGCATACCTTCAGAAAGATGTATCGTTTACTTACGCTGAAAGAAAAAGCGGTTTTCCGGTTATTCTTGCTGCGGCATAGTTTCTTTCTATGTATTAAAAGGGGATTTAAAAGATGAAAATTCTATTAGTCGGAGATTACAGCATGGTTCACAAAAACCTGAAAGACGGTTTGGAACAGTTGGGACATACGGTAATCCTGACATCGAATGGAGACTACTGGAAAAAAATACCGGGGTCAGATTTGCCGATGACCCCCAATGTAAGCATAAGCAATCAAAAAATGCGTGCTGTCTATGACAGATTTTTACAGCCGTATCATATTATGCTCTATTATTTTCGATTGTGTGTCAAGCATCGGTTTGATGTGATCCATATTATGAGTGCCGATTTGTTCGATTATCGGCACAGAAAACGCATATACCGATTCTTCAGATTTCTGAGTCACAACCGTTTGTATGTAACCATTCCCGGTGCAGACTGCTATTTGTACAAAGCATGGAAATACGGTATGTTCAGATATGCCTCTTTTGATGACAACCCCGAACAGTATCAAAGGTTTGATGAATCAAATGCACGGTCTGTAACAGAAAACGAAGCATACAGATACACAATAGAACATGCCAGGATACTTATACCGGTAAATCCGTATGAAACAGAGATTCCGTTTATTGCTTTTCAAAGTTTGAGGAAACTTATTCCGCTGCCGATCAATACCGATTCGATAAAATACGCGGACAATACCGTTAACGGCAAAATAATCATATATCACGGAGTCAGTTTCCCGGGGAATAAGGGATCGGACTATATCCTGGAAGCGTTTGATATTATAAAGGAAAAATACGGGGATTCAGTTGAAATCGTTACCACCCATCAACTTCCCTATGATGAGTTCATAGAAAAGCTGAAGGAATGTAACATATATGTGGATCAGTGCAAATCATACAATTACGGAATGTCGGCAATCATTTCAATGGCTATGGGAAAGATTGTGCTGAGCGGCAATGCACCTGAAATCCAAGCAAGTTTTAACGGTCATTTATGCCCGATCATCAACATTACACCGGATGCACGTCAAATTGCGTCGGAATTGGACAAGCTGATTTGTGCAAAGGAGACTTTCAAAAAAATCGGACTTGCCGGCAGAACATTCGTCGAAGAATATCATAATTGCCGGGAAATTGCAAAAATGTACATAAAAGAATGGAGCAAAAATAGATGAATACAGACGCCTTGATTTCTGTGGTTGTTCCGATTTACAATGTCGAAAAATTTTTGTATCGCTGCATTATGAGCGTCATATGCCAGAATTACAGCAATTTAGAGATAATATTGGTAGATGACGGATCAACGGACGGATGCTCTCAGATATGTGATGAGTTGGCAGATAAAGATGAGCGGATCAAGGTGATTCATAAACCAAACGGAGGGCTTTCTTCTGCCAGAAACGCGGGAATTTCCGCGGCAACCGGGGAATATATAATGCTTGTGGATTCCGATGATTACATAGATTCGCGTATGGCGAGGTATTTACTTGAGTTAATTTTGAAAGATCATACGGATCTGGCTATATGTTCGTTTCAGTATGTGGATGAAAGTGGCAACGAAACAAGAAAAGATCTGATGGCATATTGTCCTCTGAAAAACGGGATTCTGAACAACGTTGAATTGCTGGGATTGATAAATACGAATGTCAGCGGATATTGGTTTTATTCGGTCGCATGGAATAAGTTATATAAAGCCGATATTCTGAAGAAGATAAAATATCCCGAAAACCGTGTTTATGAAGACGAGTTTGTGATTCACCGTTTATTTGACAGCATTGACCGCGCGTCTGTCTCTGACAAATGTCTGTATATGTACACGCAGCGCACCGGCAGTCTCACAAATACCATAGACTATACTTCTTTGAAAAAAATGGATTTTCTCTATGCGCTTCAAGACAGATATCGTTTTTTTAAAGCTCGGGGTTATGATAAATACGCCTACGATACTGCCGATTTAATGTATACGGTATTTATTAAGATAACAGACGGAGCGTTCAAAAGGAAAAAAGATTTTTTTACTTACCTTGCGGAAATGTTGAAAATATCTTTGGTTTTATTGCGTGAATTGAGTATAAAAGGCATAAAACTGCCGTTGATTTATTTTAGGAGGTTTTGGAGAGTATTGTGATGAGATTACTGCGTGCCGTTAAGCGAATGGCGAAAAATATCTATTATTTGGGAACGCACGATTTGGCAAACGAGGAGAACGAATTGTCTCTGATCTACCGCGCCATCCGACATACGGAGGACTTGATGCAAACCAATATGGTATTTAAGCAGGACGATTCGATCAACGTACTGAGCGGCGGCGAATCATGGGAAAAGATTCTTGCTTCGCCGAAAAGCATTGTCAGGATCGGAGACGGTGAGCTAACGCTGATTGCGGGAAAACCGATAGAATTTCAAAAATATGACAAAAGACTTGCCGATTATCTGCAACATATTTTGTCCGATGATCGAATGGATTTGTACGTTGGAGTAGAATACGATTATTTTCATGGATTCCATGATGCTCCGGAGCATATTCGTAGGCATAATTATCTGTGGGCGCCGGAATTCAAGCGGACGCTGATGCGGCATATAAATCCGGAAAGAGAATACATAACCGCTTCTTTCAACCAGATGTACATCAATTATCAGAGCTTTGACCGTGAAAAATATCTGAACGATATCCGACAACTCTTTCACGGAAGAGATATGGTTGTTTTTGCCGGAAAGGGCATATTGGACGGTCTTACGCACAATGTGTTTGAACTTGCTTCCTCGTGCGAGTATGTTTGGTCCTTGCCCCGAAATGCTTTTGACGAATTTGACGCATTGCTTGAAAAAGCGAGGACTTATCCGAAAAGCAAAACGCTGTGCTTCATCTTGGGACCAACATCCAAGCCGCTTGTGTATGAACTCAGTAAGGATGGATATACAGCTTGGGATATAGGGCATCTTGCAAAGGACTACGATCACTGCCTGAAAAACGTGCCGCGGGACAAGGATGTTGTCGTTCGCTTTTTTGCGCCGGATTAAAAACGAGAATAACGTAAAGGAAAAAGAAAAGATGCTTGACGCGAAAAAAGTAAAGTTTGAAATACACGGCGATGAAAGAGGTTCTCTGGTCGTGCTTGAGCGGGATGTGCTGTCATTCAGCCCCGTAAGAGTTTTTTATATGTTTGGCACGACCTCGGAAGCGCACCGCGGATGTCATGCTCATAAGATTGGAAATGAATTTCTTGTCTGCACTTCCGGCAGTTGCAAGATACTGCTGGACGACGGGCATCAAAAAGAAGTGATCTTACTTGATCGTCCCGATGAGGGACTGTATGTTCCGTGCAATCTGTGGCGGGAAATGTTTGACTTTTCAAACGATGCGGTCTTAATGGCGGTTGCCGATCAACCGTATGACGAAAATGACTATATCCGTAATTATCAGGAATTCAGGGAGTATTATCGTATATGATGAACGAAATGATACCGTGCATGTCCACCATGCTCCTTGACAAAGAATTACGCAATGAATATATAGAAGCTTTCAGCGCTGTTGTGGATGACAGCTTCTACATTATGGGAAAGCGATGCGATGAATTTGAAAGAGAGTTCGCAGATTATTGCGGCAGTAAATACTGTATCGGCACAGGAAACGGTCTGGATGCCCTTACGCTGATCCTCATGGCGCTTGGCATTGGCTCCGGCGATGAGGTAATTGTTCCGTCGAATACATACATCGCAACGGTTCTTGCTGTTACAAGGGTTGGTGCAACGCCGATTTTTGCCGAACCGGATATTCGTACCGCCAACATCGATGCTTCAAATATCATAAGCAGAATTACGCAGAGGACAAGAACAATCCTCCCGGTACACCTCTACGGTCAGCCTTGCGATATGCAAGAAATTATGGATGTCGCAGGTAAGAACCATTTATATGTTATCGAGGATTGTGCACAATCTCACGGGGCAACTTATCATGGAAAGATGACGGGAAGCTTTGGTATTGCCTCCGGATTCAGCTTCTATCCAACCAAGAATCTTGGTGCACTTGGTGACGGGGGCGCAGTTGTGACCGATGATGAAGAACTTGCCGCCAAGGTGAGGGCAATACGCAACTATGGTTCAGAGAAGAAATACGAAAATAAATATATTGGTATTAATTCCAGACTGGATGAAATACAAGCCACATTGCTCAGTGTAAAGCTGAAGCGCTTTGATAGACTTCTTCAAGAACGAAAAAGAGTGGCAAAGCGGTATCTGGAAGGAATTCATAATCCGAAGATCATTCTGCCGTATGTATCGGATGATGTTGACCACGTTTGGCATATTTTTGCCGTTAGATGTAACGAACGCAATGCGCTGAAAGCATATCTTGAGGCCCAAGGCATCGGAACTGGAATCCATTATCCGATCCCGCCTCATCTGCAGGCATGCTACAGGCATCTTGGATACCGACGGGGAGATTTTCCCATTGCCGAGGAGCTGGCATCGACAGAATTATCGCTTCCGATTTTCTACGGCATGACGGATGAACAGATTGATAAGGTGATTATGACAGTCAACCGGTTTTGAGTAATAACGGCCTATACCATCATCAGAAAAAACCGAGAAAAAGGAAAAGGGAATAAAGATGAACACTCCTCTGATTTCGATCATTGTGCCGGTTTACAAAACGAATATTGATTTGCTCAAACGATGTGTAGCAAGTATTGTTGCACAAACTTTTGAAAATCTTGAGATTCTTCTTGTTCTGAACGGAAATACACAGGACTATGTAAATATGGTACGGAAGACAATTTATGGAGATTTCATCAGAATTAGTGAAATAGATAGGGTTGGACCTTCAGCTGCCAGAAATGAAGGCTTGAGACTTGCCAAAGGGGAATTTATAGCATTTGTCGATGCAGATGACGAGGTCACTCCGACATACATAGAAGAAGCGTTAAATGTAATAAAAGCAACGGGTGTGGATGTTGCGGTCGGAGGATGTAGGTATCAGTTCGATGGGTATGACCGTTTGTTATGCTATGTGGGAGACACTGCGTTCCTTCAGGGGATAAACATTTGCAGCCGTTTACTTACTGCTTCGGACGGTCCAAGGGATGGCATCAACGGTTATTTGTTTAGCAGTGTATGGGGGAAGCTGTTTCGCAGAGAAGCTTTGGAACAGGTTCGATTCAACGAAGATGTTTCCTTTTATGAGGATATGTTGTTTATGTTTTCTGTGGCAATCAAAGGTACGTCATTTGTGATTTCGCCTGAAATTTGGTACACCTATTATCAGTATTCACACTCCCTTTTACATAGCAAAAATGATAATACAATTCATAATTTTCAAATAATTCTCAGAATTATAAATGAAAAAATTATCGAAAAAAATGATGATTTCCTGAGCGTTCCTTGCTGTTCTTTTATTTTATGGTGTATTCAATTCAGTGTTCAGACAGCAGATAATTATTCTCGATTTGCGGATTTTATAAGCAATTGCGAACGAATGTCATTATTAATAGAGTTAATTGACAAACTGGGAGAACGTACTAATAGATTTACCAAATTTTGTATCAAGCATCGACTATACAGATTGTATTATGTCACAAAGAAAACGAGGCAATTCATTGCAAAACTTAAACCAAGCATCAAAAAAGAGAGGTTGATTCAGATTGACTGACTGCTTATGCTTTGTTCGCAAGGCATTATCCGAATTTTCATAATGACATTGAAACTATGTATTGATTATCAATGGAAGGTAATATGAAACGAAAGGAATTATCCTGGCGGGCGGTGCAGGAACACGCCTTTACCCGCTCACAATGGTAACAAGTAAACAGCTGTTACCGGTATACGACAAACCAATGGTGTATTATCCGTTGTCAACCCTTGCCGCAAATATGGGGTAGAGCGTTTCCATCAAGTTGGTACGGATGAAGTATATGGCGACCTTCCGCTTGACAGACCTGATCTGTTCTTCCATGAGGACACTCCGATACATACTTCTTCTCCGTATTCTACATCCAAAGCATCCGCTGATCTGCTTGCAATGGCATATCACAGAACTTATGGACTGCCGGTAACGAGAAAGAAGTCTTTCAAGTGCAAGAAGACCGTATGGAACGATCCCTCCGAGTGGGCGGTGTTCGAGGGGACTCATGAGGCAATTATCGACCAGGAAACCTTTGATATTGTTCAGCGCATCCGTGACGGCAGGAGAAGGCTTACCCCGATGGGTGAAATGCCGGTGCTTTCAGGGATGCTCTTCTGCGCCGACTGCGGAGCAAAGCTTTATCAGGTCAGGGCGAGAGGATGGACGCACGAACAGGAACATTTTGTCTGTGCGACCTACCGCAAGATCAAGGGTGGGTGCACTTCGCACCAAATCCACAATGTTCAGGTCGAAGAAATACTGCTTCATGAAATAAGACGAGTTACCGCTTACGCCCGTGAGCATGAGGACGAATTCGTTCAGATGGTCACGAAGCAAAATGAAAAAGAACTCAACCGTCAGCTCCGCGACAGCCATAAAGAGCTGGAACAGGCAATGGCGCGAATTGCAAAACTCGACACGATTGTTCAAAGGCTTTATGAGGACAACCTCGACGGCAAGATTTCCGATGAACGGTTCAGCCGGATGTCAGCAACCTATGAGGCAGAACAAAGCCAGCTTGAGCAAAGGGTTACGGAATTGCAAGAGTTCCTTGATGCGGCAAAAGAGCAACGACTGAATGTGGATTCTTTCATCAAGCTGGTGAAGACCTATACGGAGATTCCAGAACTGACAGCGGAACTGATCCGCTCCTTCGTAGAAAAAATCGAAGTCTTCCAGCCGGAGAAGGTTCCCGGAACACGGACAAAGAAGCAAACCATCTGCATCCATTGGAATTGATAAGGTACAATAAATTGCGCAAATTGAAAAAATAGAAAGACATGGTTTGCAAACTCTGTTAGAATGAAGTTGCGACACACCATTCTGAAAGGAGAAAGCAAACCATGTCTGAAAAGATTGTACAGTTTAACGAGGAAATTATCAAGGGGCAGTTAAAGGAACTGGTCCGCGGTAGCGTCGAGGAGACACTGAACGAGCTGCTGGAGAAAGAGGCGGAGTCGCTCACCCAGGCGGCGCGCTATGAGCGTAACGAAGCCCGACAGGGCTACCGTAGCGGCCACTATGACCGCAACCTCACCACGACCTCCGGCGATGTTACGTTGCATATGCCGCGGCTCAAGGGGATTCCTTTTGAAACCGCCATCATTGAGAGGTATCGTCGCAGAGAAAGCAGCGTGGAGGAAGCACTCATCGAGATGTATCTCGCCGGTGTCTCGGTGCGTCGCGTAGAGGACATCACCGAAGCACTGTGGGGTACTAAGGTCTCTCCCTCTACAATCAGCGAGTTGAACAAGAAAGCCTACGTCCATATTGAAGATTGGCGGAATCGCCCCCTGCAAGGCGGAAAGTATCCGTATGTCTATGTGGACGGCATCTATCTGCGCCGAAACTGGGGTGGAGAATACGAAAATGTCTCCGTTTTGGTGGCAATCGCAGTCAATGAGGACGGCTACCGCGAGGTTTTGGGCGCTGCCGAGGGCATGAAAGAGGACAAAGCCAGTTGGGTCAGCTTCTTCCAATGGCTCAAAGGGCGCGGTCTGGACGGCGTCAAACTCATCGTTGGCGATAAGTGCATGGGTATGCTGGAAGCCGTAGGAGAAGTATTCCCTGAAGCAAAATATCAACGCTGCGTCGTTCATTTCTACCGCAATGTATTCAGTGCTGTACCGAAATCCAAAGTTAAGATCGTGGCCAAGATGCTCAAGGCAATTCATGCCCAGGAGAGCAAAAAGGCGTCCAGAGAGAAGGCAAAGGCCGTTGTAGAAGAGCTCAAAGCTATGAAACTGAAGGAAGTGTGAATGCTACTGTAATAGTTGACCAGAGTGACACTGAAAAAGTTTACCACTAA
>CALCRH010000036.1 GCA_937894515.1 uncultured Clostridia bacterium
TCATGGTACTTCCCGGGGATTACAGCGGCAGCGTGGTGTTCTTCTTTGAAAACGGTAAGGCGGCCAAGGTGCCGCTGCTGTCCTATGCCACTACGTCCAACCGCCGGAAGCTGACCGGTGCATACAGCGATAAGTCGCCGCTGGTGGCCATGTTCCACTTGATAGCAGATGCAGAACTGGCACTTTTCAGCACAGAAAACCGCTGTTTACTGACAAATACAGCATTTTTAACACCGAAAACCACTAGAAATACCCAGGGCGTTGCGGTGATGACGCTGAAGACAAAGTACCGTCTGGAACGGGTAGAGCGGGTGGAAAACACCGGCATCACCAACTTCGGACGGTATCGCACCAGAACCATTCCCGCGGCCGGTGCGGTGGTGAAGGATGAGGACAGCGATGAAAAGCAGATGGAATTTTTGCCATAAAGGGAAATTAGAGGAAGTAACGGCAATGAAACGGAAACTTTTTGGCATATTGACGGCAAGCGTACTGCTGCTGACCGGCTGTTCGTTTTTTAACCGAGAGTACAGCAGTACGCAAGCCCATAGTGCCACCTATTACGAGAGCCAGGACCGCTCCGTTTTGCGAGCCGAAAGCTATCAGGATTTGGTCAACGACCTGCTGCTGTTGGTGACAGGACACAAGGAGCAGGGCAAGATCCGCCTGGCGCTGCCCGACACGGAACCGGATCGGGACGCGGCGATGGAGCAGGCCACACGAGAGACCCAACTTGAAACACCCATAGGCGCTTATGCGGTGGACTATATTACCTACACCGTGGGAGAAGACAGCGGGCTGATCGAGGTGAGCATCGGGTATCGGCGCAGTGCCGAGCAGATGGCAGGGATCGTCCGCGGCAACAGCATTGCGGCACTGCACAATCTGCTGACAGCGGCGGTGGAAAATGAGGTAGAGGAGCTGGTGATCCAGGTGGGCTATTTCCAGGGGCAGACGGAGGAAGTGGCGCAGATCGTGGAACAGGTGCGGCAGGAGCAGCAGATTACTGCCACATGGCAGGTGAACTACTACCCGAACGATACAGACGTGGGTATTATTGAAATTCTGCTTGCAGGATAAAAAAGTAAAAAAACAGGGTTGACAAACGGGAGTTTATACGATATAATCAACCCTGTTCTGCGGGCGTAGCTCATCTGGTAGAGCGCGACCTTGCCAAGGTCGAGGTAGCGAGTTCGAGCCTCGTCGCCCGCTCCAAAACAAAAGGGACACCCTTTCGGGTGTCCCTTTTGTTTTGGAATTTAAGGGAAGCGAGGCTCGAAAAGACCGGTCACACCGCAGGTGTGAGCCAAACAGTCCGGTGGACTGTTTGGCAGGTCGAGTGCGTGTCGGCGACGGAAGTCGCCGAGCGAGCCTCGTCGGCGCCCGCTCCAAAAACAAAACACCACCCAACAGGGTGGTGTTTTGTTTTTGAAACACAGTGGGCAGCATCGAGAACTCAAAAAAACGCTCCCCGTCAATGGCGGGGAGCGTTTTGCGCGAAGCAGGCGTGAGATCAGCCCTTGATACTCAACTGACCGGAGATTTTTGCGCCCCGTTCCAGCGCGATACTGCCGGCGGAGATATTGGCCTCCACCACAGCGGTGGCACTAAAGGAGGAATTACCCTTCACGGTGATCTCGCCATCAACACTACCGGCGCAGAACAACTCCGAAGAGATAACATTACCGATAATTTTGGAAGTGGAATCCAACTTGACCAGAGTGTTCGCAACACAATCGCCGGTGACGCAGCAATCTATCAGGGAGAGATTGTTGGCGGTTACGTTACCCTCAAAATTGGTATGCAGGGTCACATCACCCTCGGAGATGACGTCTCCCTTAAACGTGCCGGCGATCTCCACATCGCCCTTACTGCGTAGAACACCTTCCATCACGGTGCCGGGAGCAAGGTAAGTGGCGGGAACCAGAACATAGGGGGCGCCGTTGGAGGCAACACCTTGGGGGCGAGATGCGGAAATAATCTCTGTGGAACTGACCGTCTCGGTTTTGATAACGGGATCGGACGGGATATCTTCAGCAACAGGCGCGGAAGCGATATCTTCCTCCGGTTCGGAGCCGATACCAAAGATATCATAGGCTGCTTGTTTAAAGTTATCAATCTTACTCATGGGGAGCTCTCCTTTTTACGGCAAATTTATTGTGGGTAAGCAAAGAGGATGGGTTTCACATCGTTTTTCAGAGGCATGCAGGCAAATCCCTGTTCTGCCAGCTTATCAATCAGCGGAGAAAGTATCTCTACCGCAGAGGCATTTGACCGCAGCACCAAAACAGCACGATCCATAGAGGCCAGACGCTCGAAGGCGGTGTCCAGAACGGTCTGGGTGGCATAGCTGCCGTTCATATCGGCCAAATCGATATTCCAGTCATAGGGAACAAAGCCGCGGCGGATCATTTCGGCGATCAAGGGCTGATAGTATTCAGCGTTATAGCTGTTTACACTGCCGCCGGGAAAACGGAAAACAGAGGGGGTAATACCGGTAGTCTGCTTGATATAGGTAAACTGCTGTTCAAAATCAGCCAAAAACGCGGGGATAGAGCTATAAAGCGATTGAAGATCTCCGGAACAGGAGCCCATACCAATGGTGTGTCCGGCGGCTGCAATATCGTTGAGAAGTTTGGCATCCACCGTATCGGCAGAGCCGGAAAGGAAAAACGTGGCTTTGACACCCTTTTCCTCTAAAATTGCCAGGATCTCCGAGGTATGGGAGGAAAAAGCACCGTCAAAGGTCAGGTAGACGTTTCCGCTTTGGCGGCGGGTTGCGTGATAGGGCTGCGGTGCATAGAAATCGGGGTAGAGGGACTGGTATTCTGTGGGATCGGAGTCCACAGCGGGATAGACCTGATCAACGGAAGGGCTTTCTTCGGAAGCACGGAGCAGCGTAAGCTGGTGATGATAATAGAGGGCAAACGCGCTGGCCGTACCGACAGCAAGAATGACGAAAACCAAAATTATATTTTTGAAAAATTTTACACTACCGAAATACATAGAATCAACCATCCTATTATATTAAGAGTATCTTACCACAGTTTTTTGCAGCATACAAGGCTAAATAAAAAAGAAGCAGGGGAAAATGTAAAAATTCTTCTTATTTGGGGGATACAGCCGGAGAATTATCGGAATACTGCCTCGCATTTACAGGGCATACCGCAGCGATTTTCGCAGACGATCCCGTGCCCGGTGCAGGGTGCGGGACACGGTGGACTTGTTGATAGACAGCTCCCGGGCAATATCCGTTACGGTCTTGCCGTCATAATAGAACATTTGCAGAAGCTGCTGCTGCCGTGGCGTGAGATCTTCTTTCATGGCAACGGGAAGATATCGCAGCAGGCGCTGTATGCGCTGATGGTTATCCTCAGCAGAGGATTTCTGCCACTGCTGCAGGCTGACCAGATCCAGTAAATCATAAGCAGTATTTTTCATCGCAATGATAACTCCTGTCGTAGTAGCGTGCCGTCAGGCGCTGGAGATCGCGGCACTGCTGTAAAAGCGGAGAAAGATCCAAAATGCGGCGATGGAGTCTTTCCCGCTCGGCTTCATCTGTGGTACTGCGGTAGCTTTCCCGCAAGGTTCGCAGCCGTGCGGCGATCAAGTCGGCGCTGTTTTCATATTCCTGTGATAATTCCAATAGGGTCATAAGGTTCCCTCCTTTGTAAAAAAAGAAAAAAATGCGTTCCGCAGGCGAAATTTAGGTTGACAAAGCACATTTAATCTGCTAATATACTCCTGTTCGCTGGTTAAATGCTGGTGTAGCTCAGCTGGTAGAGCAGCTGATTTGTAATCAGCAGGTCGGGGGTTCGAATCCGTCCACCAGCTCCAAGTGAAGCGAAACCTTTCGAGCGGATTCGAAAGGCGGCACTTGGCAACGTGCCGGTGGCACGTTGCAACCGCCGTGGCTTTTCCGCAGGAAAGCGAATCCGTCCACCAGCTCCAATCGAATATGGGGGATTTCCCGAGTGGCCAAAGGGGACAGACTGTAAATCTGCTGGCAACGCCTTCGGTGGTTCGAATCCACCATCCCCCACCAAAAACCGAGTTGCGCCGTGTGGCGTGGCTCGGTTTTTTGCTGTGGGGATTGGATTCGAACAGGACGGCGACCCGCAGGTCGCAAAAAACATGCCGGGGGCATGTTTTTTAGTCCGCGGCTCGCGAATCCACCATCCCCCACCAATGACGTCCGAACAGCTTATGCCGTTTGGACGTCATTTTTTTGCGGTAAGACGGTCTGAAAAGCGTGGGCGGTGGATAGACTTTTGGATAACAAGTTTCTTGAGAGCATGACCAATATATCACAAGAATACTGGCGTGTCAACAGCAAAATAACAAGTTTCTTGTTAAATGTGCTTGACAAGCGCCAAGCTTTTGGGTATGATAGGGGCAGAAAAAGACGAAATCTGTCGAAGGGGGTCGAACACATGAGTTTCGGCGAACAACTGCGGAAACGACGGGAGGAGCTGCACATCAGCCGCAACGAACTGGCGGACAGACTGGGCGTTTCCCGCAGTGCCATCGGCAACTATGAAACGGGGATCAGTACCCCCAAAGAGGACGTGCTGTTACAGCTTTTCGATGCCCTGCAGATTGATCCCAACTATTTATACAGCGGCAGCTTTCGCCACACCTTTACCTGCTCCGACGAGGAGCGGGGTCTGGTGGAAAAGTACCGCCGCTTGCCTCTTTCGGCGCGGCAGACGGTGAGCTCGTTGGTAGAGGCGCTGGGAAATTTCCGGGAGGAGCTGGAGGGACAGCGCCCTGCGGCGCAAAAGCGGACGATCCCGCTGTACGCCTCCCCTGCCGCGGCGGGCTTTGCGGCACCTGCGTTTTTGGAGGACTATGAGCTGATCGAGGTCACCGGCGCGGTACCCCAGGGGGCAGAGCTGGCTGTGCGGATCCAGGGCGACTCCATGGCGCCGTATATTGCCGACGGCAGCGTGGTGTATGTCAACCACGACCCGCTGCAAAGCGGAGACGTGGGCATCTTCTGCGTGGACGGCGATATGCTGTGCAAGCAGTATTACCGCGACCCGCTGGGGATCGTGTATCTGTTTTCCCTGAACCGGAAACGCGCCGATCTGGACGTGGTATTTCCCCGGGGCAGCGGACGCAGTCTGACCTGCTTCGGGCGGGTGATGATGCACGGTCTGCCGATACCGATGTGAAAAGTGAAAAAAGTTGACCTGCTGATGGTGATATCAGCAGGTCTTTTGTTATTTTGGAAAGTTTACAGGATAAAGCCGCCGTCTACGGTCAGGACCTGGCCGGTGACGAAGCCGGCGGCATCGCTTGCCAGATACCGCACCGCCGCGGCGATGTCCTCCGGCATACCCAGACGGCGCAGAGGGGTCTCCTCGGCAAGCTGGGGCAAAACTTCAGGCGGCAGAGCGTCCAGCATATCGGTTTTGATGACCCCGGGGGCAACGCAGTTGACCCGGATATGGGTGGGGGCCAGTTCCATGGCGAGAGACCGGGTCAGGCCGATAAGGGCGGCCTTGGTGGCGCTGTACGTCACCTCACAGCTTGCACCCCGCAGACCCCACATGGAGGACACGTTGACGATACAGCCCTCGTGCTCGTGGAGCATGTGGGGCAGCACCGCCTGAATGGTGTGGAAGCTGCCATTGACGTTGACGCCGAAGTAGCGATTCCACATTTCGTCCGTGACCTCCTGGAACAGGCACTGACCCGCCACACCGGCGTTATTCACCAGAAGCGATACGGGACCGAAGGTGTCCTCCACGGTTTTCACCATGGCGTTCACCTGCTGCCGATCTGCTACGTCCGCCTGTACGGCGATGGCACGGCGGCCTTGGGCGGTCAGTTCGGCAACAAGAGAGTCGGCACAGTCCTTGCGGACCCGATAATTCACACACACGGCGTAACCATCTGCGGCAAGCGCCCGGGCGATGGCCCGTCCGATACCGCGGCTGGAGCCGGTAACAAGAGCAATTTTTTCCATGGTGGTCTCCTTTACAGCTTGTACTCTAAAAAGATAGTTCCGGGAACGAGACAGTCATAGTAGCAGTCGATGTCGGTAAAGCCCATCTCCCGATAGAGCCTGATGGCGGTTTTCAGCGGGGGCAGAGTGTCCAGCCGCAGATATTGATAGCCGATGTCCCGGGCATCGTCAATGACCTGCTGCACCAGCAGGCGGCCCAGATCATGTCCCCGGAATTCGGGGCGGATGTAGAGACGCTTCAGCTCACAATAGGTATCATCCACGGGCTTAAGGCCGATGCAGCCTGCCACCTTACCATCGGCGTGGAGGACATAGATAGCGCCGGTGGGAAAGCCGTACTTGTCGTACAGGTGATCCAGCTCCTCGTCATAGTTCTGCTGAGTCAGGGACGGGGCAAAGTCCGGATAGCACGCCACCAGCATTTCGGCGTACTCCTTGTATAAGGGGCGCAGCTCTTCCTTTCGCTCATAGGCGGGAAACAGTTCTAATTTCACGGCTTACGCCTCCTCCATGATAGACTTGAGGGTATCAAACAGTTCGTCCCGAGTCCGGTACAGGTGGATACCGAAATGGGGATCTCCCGCCAGCATGGCGGACAGGCGGCCGTCCTCCTTGCCGTAGAACACATGGACCGGTTTGCCGATGGCTTCGGCAAACGCCAGCTCATAGCCCACGCCCAGAGACGGCGTGGAGCATTCGGCGATGACGATGTCGCTCTGCCTGAGCCATGCGGTATCTCGCTGCCAGATGTGGACTGCGGTGCCGTCATTGCCCTGTTCGGTGAGATGCGGGTCACCCACATGCTCGGTGAGCACCGGGCCGTATTGCTTCAAAAAGGCGATCATATCGTGGTACAGCGCGGCATCCTGCCGTCCGCCGCGAATGGAGCCGCAAAAATAGATGTTCATGGTTTCCACCTCGTTTTCTCTGCTTTTATTATAATGAGTCTCTTTCCCGGTGTCAACGCACCGTTTGGCGGTTGATACATAGAATAACGCAGGAGAGCAATTCTCCGTAGAACAAAAAAGATAAGGGAGGTCAACATGGGCAAGATGGTTTCGCTTCACCATGCCGCCGTGGTGTATCAGTCGCCCGAGTCGGAGGTGGAGGCGGTAAAGGACGTGTCCTTTGACCTGGAAGAGGGAGAGTTTGTCAGTCTGGTGGGGCCGTCAGGCTGCGGGAAAAGTACACTTTTGAGCGTGATCGCAGGATTGGAGCCCATTACCGGCGGGACGGCAGAGATCTGCGGGGAGCCCATCACCGGGACTTCGCCCCACATCGGACTGATGCCCCAGCAGGATCAGCTTTTCGAGTGGGAGACCATTCGCCGCAACGTGCTGCTGGGCCTGCGGATCCGGGGGGACAGAGATCCTGAACACATCGAACGGGTGGAGAGTCTGCTGGAACGGTATGGCCTGGCGGCCTTTGCCGATAAACACCCTGCCCAGCTCTCCGGCGGGATGCGTCAGCGCTGTGCGCTGATCCGGACACTGGCCACCGATCCCCGGCTGCTGCTTCTCGATGAGCCTTTTTCCGCCCTGGACTACCAGACGCGCCTGCAGGTAACGGATCACATCTGGAGAATCCTGCGGGAGCAGGAGAAAACCGCCTTGCTGGTGACCCATGACATCTCCGAGGCGGTGAGCATGTCCGATCGGGTCATTGTACTGTCTCGGCGGCCGGCAACGGTGAAAACGGTGGTGGACGTGGGAGAATTGCGGGAACTGCCGCCCCTGCAGCGACGGGAAAATCCGGTGTTTTCCGGTTATTTCGATCAAATCTGGAGGGAGTTGGATATCCATGCCTGAATCTTACGGCGTACGCCGGCGATATCTGGAGGGACTGCGCCGCAAAAAAAGGCAGATCCGCACATGGCAGATCGCGGTGCTGGTGGGGCTGTTTGCCCTATGGGAGCTGAGCTGCCGGGTGGGATGGAGCGACGGCTTTCTCGTCAGCAGTCCCAGCCGGATCTGGGGTACCTTTCTGGGACTGTGCCGAGACGGCAGCTTACTGCGGCATGTGGCAGTAAGCTGCCTGGAAACGGTGGCAGGCTTTACCGCCGGGACGGTTCTTGGCACCCTGGTTGCCGTAGCCATGTGGTGGTGGCCCACCTTCAGCCGGGTGCTGGACCCCTATCTGGTGGTGCTGAACGCCCTGCCGAAAACCGCGCTGGGCCCCATTTTCATCGTGTGGATGGGTGCCGGTGAGGGCGCCATCATTATCATGACCCTGGCCATCTCGCTGATCGTGACCATTCTCAATATGTATGAGGGCTTCCGCAGCACGGAACAGGAAAAGCTGCGGCTGATGCAGACCCTGGGCGCATCAAAAAGGCAGATCCTCTGGCTGTTGGTGTTCCCCGCCAACTTCGGCACCCTGCTCAGCACGCTGAAGGTGAACGTGGGCCTTTCGTGGGTGGGAGTCATCATGGGAGAGTTTCTGGTGTCCCGGGCAGGACTGGGCTATCTCATCGTCTATGGGTCCCAGGTGTTCAACATGGATCTGGTGATGACCAGCGTACTGCTGCTGGCGGTGGCGGCAGTGGTGATGTACCAACTGGTGCTGTTGGCGGAAAAAGGACTAAAACGACTATGGGGGTAAAACAATGAAAAAGATTCTGGCATTTCTCTGCGCCGGTATGCTGACGGCGCTGCTGTTATGCGGCTGCGGCAATACCGGAGCAGGACATACGCTGACCAAAGTGCGGCTGAACGAAGTGACCCACTCCGTGTTCTATGCGCCTCAGTATCTGGCTATGGAACTGGGGTACTTTGCGGACGAGGGTCTGGACATCGAGCTGACCAACGGCGGCGGTGCGGATAAGGTGATGACCGCAGTGGTCACCGGACAGAGCGACATCGGTCTGGCCGGTCCCGAGAGCTGTGTGTATATCTACGCACAAGGCAAGGAGGACTATCCGCGGGTCTTTGCCCAGCTTACCCGGCGGGACGGTTCCTTCCTGGTGGGGCGTACCGATGAGGAGTTCCGATGGGAAAACCTGAAGGGGAAAACCGTCATCGGCGGCCGGGCCGGCGGTATGCCGGAGATGACACTGGAGTATGTGATGAAGCAAAACGGTGTAATGCCGGGTGTGGACACGGTGGTGGACACCTCCGTGCAGTTCAATATGATGGCGGGCGCCTTTACCGGCGGGCAGGGAGACTATGTGGCGCTGTTTGAACCCACCGCTACGGAGGTGGAGCTGGCAGGACAGGGTCATATCCTCTGCTCTATCGGTACCGAAAGCGGCGAAGTACCCTATACCGCGTATTTTGCCGCCCAGAGTTATCTGGAAAGCAACCCTGAAGTGATCGAGGCATTCTGCCGGGCGCTGCACCGGGCCATGGCGTTTATTGAGACCCACACCGACCGGGAGGTGGCCCAGGCCATGCTGGCGCAGTTCCCCGACACCGATCTGGATGTGCTGGAAACCGTTACCGCCCGGCACCGCGCCATTGATGCGTGGAATACCCCGCTGACCATGGAGCAAGCTGCGCTGGAGCGACTGGAGACCATTATGACCGAGGCGGGTGTGCTGGAAAAGGCGAACTGGGTGGACTTTGACGCGCTGGTGGATAACCACTTTGCCGAAAGCACCCGATAACAAGGAACAAAAAGAGCGGCTGCATGCCGCTCTTTTTGAGGTTCCGGACAGAAAATTGAGGGCAAAATGTGCTGACAAAATTTGCCAAAAAAACCAAATGTTGTGGATAAAGACAGAAGTTTCATCAATTTTTTGCGCTTTTTGTATGGACAAGCAAATGGGAAAATGCTATACTGGCCTTGAATTATTATGTAAATCAAGCGGCGAAAATGCGCCGCGTGTGACTTTTGACAGACCTCACAGAGGATAGGGTGATGCCGATATGAGAAAAATGAAGAGAGGAGTTGCGCTCCTTCTGGTGCTGGCGCTGCTGGCAACGCTGGTGGTGGCCGCCAGCTATAACTGGAGAGATGCGGAGCTTGGCGACCTGAGCCAGTATTATGAGACCGGCTCGGTGGGCAAGGAAAAAGCGCAGCCCGGCTATATCTCTACGATGTCCGGCGATTCCGGCGGTACGTCCTACGGCGTTTATATGTTTGCCAGCAATGCCGGCACGCCCTATGAATTCGCCAAATGGCTGAAGGGACACACCCCGCTTTCTCTTTACTGGCAGATGGGTGAAGTGCTGACCATGGCCTATGAGTATAACCGCTTTGGCCAATATTCGCCGGGCTATGGCAGCAACTTTAATGCCAAATGGAAACGAATCGCCGAAACATGGCCGGAGGAGTTTTTCGAAGCGCAAAAGGCCTATTGGCGGGAGACCAACTACAACAAACTGATCGCCAATATTCAGGCGCAGTATCCGGCATTGAGCCTGGATAATTACAGCATTGCCCTGAAAAACGTATTTTGGAGCCGCAGCGTCCAGAACGGCGTATCCGGCGCCACAAAAGTGATCACCAACGCTATCAATGGTCTGGGAGGATTCAAAAACCAGAGCGAGGAGACGTTGATCAACGCCATCTATGCGGAGTGCAGCAAGCTGGATGCAGTAGCTGCCGCCAAGAAAATGTCCGGTTCTGTTGCCAGTAAGTACGGCGTGAACGGCAAGAGCATGGCGTATTTTTCCGCCAACTCCGGCGATGTGCAGATCAGCGTTTACCGCCGTCTGCACGTCAATGAGCCCGCCGATGCTGTGGTGATGCTGTATCAGAACCAGGGATGGACGATGCCCAACGGCGTCTATCAGATCCGCAGCCACAACAATCAAAGCCAGGGAATTGTGGGAGGCATGCTTGGCCCGGCCAGCAGCGCCGACCTGTTTACCCTGACCAACTTTGAAAGCGGCTATGTGACCTTGAACGCAGGGGACAAGCGTTTGACGGACAAAGGCGGTGTTGTGGCCCCGGCAAGTGCCGATGCCGGCAACAACCAGATGTGGAAAATCGAGGGAAACACCCTGAAAAACCGGGGTACAGGCGGATATCTGGCGGCGAACGAAAGCGGAGAACTGATTACCGTCAGCTCTGCCGCAAAAGCAACGCCGTGGCAGTTCAGCGCCCAGGCGAAGGTGCAGGGGATCGGGCTGTTCTATCCCGGCTGTGAAAAGAATGTGACCAATCAGCTGGTGGCAAAAAGCTCCTCGTTCCCCATTCGAGGTGTGATTACCAGCGCCAAGAATATTACCAACATAACGGTAAAGGTGACCGGCTCCGGGACAGGATTTACCGCGTCTGCCGCCCCCAATGCCAACTGGTACGACCTGTGGAATCTGGACAGCAAGTGTACGTTCAGCAGCCTTTCCAAAGGGGATTATACGCTGGTGATCACCGCCACAGCCGGCGGCGAGACTACGGAACTGGCACGGAGCAAATTCAGCGTTGCGGCCAACACCGGTAACGTGGGCGATGACGAAACCTTTACTGTCACCTTTGATGCCAAGGGCGGCGGCAGCAATATTACCCGCACTTATAAACTGGGCGATGTGTACGGAGAATTGCCCGAAATCGATAAGAGCGGCTTCGTGGGCTGGTTCCTGGAGGACGGCACGGAAATCAACGCGTCCACGCCTGTTGCGGCAAAGAACCACACTTTGATCGCCAAATACGGCGCAGTCTATACTGTTACATTCCTGAAAGAAAACGGCGCCACACTCAAAACACTGCAGTTGGCGGAGGGTGAGCTGATTACCGCACCGACCAACCCGGTCAAGGCTGCTGACGGCAGCTATACATACAGCTTCAGCTATTGGCAGGACGGGGCAGGCAATAAGTTTGTCAGCGACGAGACCTATATGGGTACCGAGAATATCACCTATACGCCGGTCTTTACCAAGTCCGATGGCACATCGGGCGGTACAGAGACGGATAGCGGCTATCTAAAGGGTTTGGTGCCGAATACCGGAGTTTCCGCGCTGACAGACAGCGGCTATAAGGTTTATAACAGCGATGGGTCCTCGGTTACCGGCGGCAACCTTGCCACCGGCATGACCGCGACCTCCGCCGGCACCACGGTAACAGTGGTGGTCACCGGCGATGTCAACGGCGATGGAAAGCTGACCATTACAGACGTGGTGAAATTGCAGTCCCATGTGGTGGGAAAGAACGCCCTGAGCGGTGCGTTTGCCAAAGCGGGAGACTTGAACGGTGACGGCAGTATCACCATTACCGATGTGGTACAGGCGGCGCAGGTCACCGTGGGCAAGCGGAGTCTGAGCTAAGAGGCAGATAGGAGAGATAACATGAAAAAGAAAGTGTTACATACGCTGCTGACGCTGGTGTTTGTCGGGGTGCTGTTCCTTGCGCTGACCCAGTCGGCGATGGCGGCGTCCGCCTCCTTGAGCGGCAGCAGCAGTATCCAGCCCGGCAACACCGTGACCCTGACGCTGTCTGTCAACGACAGCAGCATCTACGGCCTGAGCGGTACGCTGAGCTATGGCAGCAATCTGAGCTTTACCAATTACAGCTGCTCGGTCAGCGGCTGGAGCATGGAAGTCAACGGCACCAACTTCAGCGCTTACGGCACCACAGCCAGCACCGGCGGTGCCATTCTGACCGTCACCCTGAAGGTGGCGTCTGACGCACCGGCCTCCGGCGATCTGACAGCCAGCTTCGGCAACATCATTGTGACAGACGGCGAAAAAGACATTCCGCTGGATACGGCGTCCTGGAGCGGCAAGGTCAGCGCCCCCCTCAGCAACAACTGCGACCTGAAGGGCATTACTGTCACCAATGCCACCCTTTCCCCCGCTTTCAGCAAAAATACCACCTACTATACCTGTACCGTGCCCTATGCTGTGGAAAAGCTGAACCTGGATTACTTCCGGGATGACCAGGGACAGACCGTGAACATCAGCGGCAACGGCGGCTTTGTGGTGGGAGAGAATACCGTTACGCTGACAGTCAAGGCGGCCAATGGCGCCGCCAAGACCTATACGATTGCGGTGACCCGCCAGCAGGATCCCAATTATAAACCCGGCAAGGATGCGACTCTTTCGGCGCTGGAGCTGGAGGGCGCCACCCTTTCTCCGGCATTCAATCCCAAGGTGACAGAATATATCGCCTACGTCTCCCACGAGACCAAAGAGGTCAAGCTGAGCGGCGTGGCGAATGACGAAAAGGCGCTGAAAGTGGCAGGCAGCGAAAAGAACCTGACCACAGACGGCGTGACGGATCTGACAGTGATCTGCACGGCAGAGGACGGCACCACGACCCAGACCTATACCGTCCATGTTTACCGCATGCCTGCCTATACCGGCGGTATTCCCCGGATCGAGTACGGCGATCAGGAGGATGTCCTGCCGGAGCAGGAGGAAACGGCTCCGGCCGCCTTTACCCTGCCCATGGTATTCACCCTGCCGCTGGTGGGTGAAGTCTCCTCTGTTTTGGTCGCGGGAATTGTACTGTTTGTAGTATTCGGCCTGCTGTTTGTGCTGGGTCTCCTGGTGGGACGGCTGCACGGCGGCGATGAAGAATATGATGAATATGACGAAGAAGAGCCGGGTACTGCGTATGAGGAAGCCGCCACGAAACCGGAGCCTGTTTCCGTAAGCCGGGAGCCGGAACCTCTGCCGATTTATCATGAGCCGATAGAGGAAGAACAAGTGCCGAAACAGATATCGGAAAAAGAGGCAGACAACGAAACAATGAATCTGGAAGATTTACTGAAGGACATCCACAATATGATGTAAAATAAGAGAGAGGACAGACGTCCTCTCTCTTATTCGTAATCCACCTTCATCAGGCACAGACCTTCCGGCGGAGCGGTGGGGCCGGCCTGTTTGCGGTCACAGGAGTCTAAAATCTCCCGCACCTGTTCGGGCTTCCAGAAGCCCCGGCCCACCTCCAGCAGGGTGCCCACCAGAATGCGTACCATATTTTGCAGGAAACCGTTGCCGTGAACGGTAAAGATCACCCGATCCTTTCGGCGTTCAACGGTGATGCTGTCCACCGTACGCACGGTGGATTTTTTCATCTTCGGATTGCCGCAAAAGGAACGGAAATCGTGCTCGCCGATCAAATATTGGGCCGCCTGCATCATGGCTTTTTCGTCTACGGGGTGATCCAGCAGGGTCAGATAGCGCCGGTCAAAGACCGGTTTTACCGCCCCATCGAAACAGGTATAGCGGTAGGTTTTGCCGGTGGCCTTATACCGGGCGTGGAACTGGGGCGAACATTCCCTGACCTCTCGGACGGCAATGGCGTCAGGCAGATAACGGTTGCAGTAATCCCGGATCTCCGTGTCGCTGCATGCGGTTTCCAAGAGGACGCTGGCCACCATTGCCCGGGCATGAACCCCGGCATCGGTGCGGCCTGCACCGATCACTTCCACCGGAGAACCGTTGAGCTGGCTCAATACGGATTCCAGCTTGCCCTGAATGGTGTCCTTGTCCGGCTGATGCTCCCAGCCGAAAAACCGGGTACCGTCATAGGCGATGGTCAGCTTGTAGTTTTTCATAGGCATCTCCTTCTCCTGTTTACCCGATCAGTTTAGCGTATTTTTTCAGGAAAAGCAAGACGAGACAGAATACCACTTGCATTTTTCGGAAAGTCATGTATAATAAGAAAGGTTTTTGGGCTTGTAGCTCAGCTGGGAGAGCGTTCGGTTCGCATCCGAGAGGTCGAGGGTTCGAATCCCTTCAGGTCCACCAAATAAAAAAGCACCCCGAGAGGGTGCTTTTTTATTTGGAATAGGGTGGGATTCGAAGTCGGCCTCCAAAAATGCAAGGCGCAGGCGCAGAATTTTTGGGAGCGACAATTGATAATTGTCGCGTTCGGCCGTGGAGAATCCCTTCAGGTCCACCAAAAAAGGTAGCAGATTTTGATAGAAAATCTGTTGCCTTTTTTTCGTTGTAAATGTGGATTTTGAATCCTCGTTATGTCATGACTTGCATCGCCGTGGTATAATAAGCAAAAGAGAGACAAATTATGAATTTGCGGAGGATCTGCTATGTGGAAAGAAGAATTATTTAATCAACTGGAAGCTGCCGCCGATTCAGACCAAGCCGAAAAGATGGCGGCTTATATGAAGAACAATTTTACGTTTCTCGGGATTCCCAAACCTAAGAGGAAGGAGATTGTGTCTCCATATTTGAAACGGAATACAGATATATCGATAGACTGGGATTTCGTTCGTTTTTGCTGGGAAAAGCCATATCGTGAGGCGCAGTATGTGGGGTTGATATATCTTTCAAAACATACGAAGAAGCTTACAGAGGACGATTTGAGCGAATTAAAAAATCTGATTGTTACCAAAAGTTGGTGGGACACGGTTGATGAAATTGATTTCAGTATAGGTGAAATTGTAAGAAAAAATCCCACACTGGAAAAAACGATGCTTGAATGGTCAACATCGGATAACATTTGGCTTAGAAGAGTAGCGATCAATTATCAATTGAGATATAAAGAACAGACAAACACGAAGATATTGGAAACCGTGATACTGAACAATCTCGGTTCAAAGGAATTCTTCATCAATAAGGCAATAGGCTGGAGTTTGCGCGAATACTCCAAGACTGACGCTCGTTGGGTAAGAGACTTTCTTCAGCTTCATTCCGAAGAGATGAACAAGTTGAGTGTTCGTGAAGCAAAGAAGTATTTGTAGCGAAAAATTCGGATTAATCGGAGAAGAAATTTCAGTTTGTTCTCTCAATAATGGTCAGCTTTTCGAAAAAGTATGCTTTGCAACCGTACCCACTGATTTGAAACCGAAGAGGTCCGTTTGAAACCGCACCCTTGCATTTGCAACCATAGGAAGATTTTCTATTAATATATGATTTCCTTTCCAAATAAAAAAGCACCCCGAGAGGGTGCTTTTTTTATTTGAGGCAGGACAAAATCCAACAGTTGCAGAGAATTCCGTTTTATGCTACAATTTAAAAATACAAGAGAACAAAGGGAGGCATACAGATGGAGCTCTTTTGGTATGATATCAAGCAGATGGACGAGGAAACCTATCGAGGGGCGCTTGCCCAGATGAGTCCGGCGCGGCAGAAACGGGTGAACGAAATCGCCGGAGAGGACGATCGCAAGCGCACTGTGGCGGCAGAATTGCTGGCACGCAGGGCGCTTGGCGAAAAACTGGGTATCGCACCGAAACAGGTGATGCTGACCGTAGACGAGAATGACAAACCCTGTGTCGAGGGCGATCCGATATATGTCAGCATGAGCCACAGCGGTGCCTGGGCGGTATGCGCCATTGCCGACAGGCCCGTGGGCGTGGACGTGGAAGTGATCCGAGTCGTGCAGGAGAAATTCATCGCCCGGGTCTGCTCGGAAACGGAGCAGCAGTATATTCGCTACGGTGATGCCGGCTGTTTTCAGCGGTTTTGGGAGTGCTGGACGGCAAAAGAGGCCCTGTTTAAACTGACGGGGAAAGGCCCGCTACTGACGCTGAGCCGTTTTACTCTGCCGGAAAAGACTTCCCTGGAGCTGCTTTTATGCAACGGTTGTGCCGTTACGGCAGCAACATTGTTAAAATAATTGCATTTTTGTAAAAAAAAGACTTCCCGACAGGCAGTTCTTGTGGTATGATATCCTTGTGATAATAACCTGATAGGGGAAAGACAACAACAGGAGGAACCAACCTATGATTCGGATCGGTGTTATCGGCTGCGGCAAAATTGCGCAGGTGCGTCATCTGCCGGAGTATCAGGCAAATCCCAATGTGGAGCTGGTGGGCTATTATGACAAAAATCCGCAGCGCGCCAAAGATATGGCGGAGAAGTACGGCGGTACCGCATACGACTCCTATTTTGACCTGCTGAAAAATCCGGAGATCGATGCAGTCAGCGTGTGCGTGGAAAACCGCAGCCATGCGGAAATCGCAACGGCAGCTCTCTACTCCGGCAAACATGTGCTGGTGGAGAAGCCCATGGCGGTTACCCTGGCGGAATGCGAGTCCATGGTGGCGGCGGCGGAGAACAACGGCAAGCACCTGATGGTGGGACACAACATTCGGTTTGACCCGGTGCATCGGCGCGCCAAAGAACTGCTGGACAGCGGCATCATCGGCGATGTGATCACGTTCCGTACCGTGCTGGGCGATTCCGGCCCGGAGGGTTGGAGCGTAGAGGGCACCTGGTTCTTCGATAAGAACAAGGCGGCCATGGGTGCCTTGTCTGACAAGGGTATCCACAAGATCGACCTGATCCAGTATCTGACAGGACAGAAGGTCATCGAGACCACCGCCAAGGTGCTGACGCTGAACAAGCGGGACGAAAGCGGCAGCCTGATCGGCGTGGACGATAACGCCCTGTGTATTCTGCGGATGTCCGGCGGCGCGGTGGGTACCATGGCGGCCAGCTGGACCATCTACGGCCACGAGTGCCAGTCCACCTGCCTGTATGGCACCAAGGGCATCATGCTGCTTTACAGCGATGACGATTATCCCATTATTGTTCGCGATCAAAAGGGCAACAGCACGGCCTATAATTTCGAGCAGACCACCAACGGCTCCGGCGTGATTGACGAATTTGTGGATGCGCTGATCCAGGATCGGGAACCGGAAACCAGCGGCCGGGAAGCTCTGACCACGATGCGTGCTATTTTTGCGTGTATCAAGTCCAATGAGGTCAGCCGCACGGTCTCGGTAAACACGGACTTTATCTCTCATTTCTAAAAACTAAACAACAGGGCGGGCAAAAGCCCGCCCTGCTTTCACAGATAGGAGCAGACCTATGTATCGTATTGGTATTGATTTAGGCGGAACAAATATTGCCGTTGGCATCGTGGACGAACAGCATCACATTATATCTGCGATCTCTGTGCCCACAGATGCGGCCAGACCCTATGTGGACGTGATCGCGGACATGATTTCGGCGGTGGAGCAGGTGCTTTCGGCGGCGAAACTGACAGCGGCGGATTGTACCTCTATCGGTATCGGCTCCCCCGGCAACTGCGACAGCGACCGGGGCGTGGTGGTACGGGCTTATAATCTGGGGTGGTTTCATGTTCCCATCTGCGAAATGCTGCAAAGACATTTCGGTATTCCCGTACGGATCTCCAACGATGCCAATGTGGCGGCACTGGCGGAGACGGTGGCAGGTGCGGCATTGGATTGCCGCAACATGGTGCTCATCACCTTGGGAACCGGCGTAGGCGGCGGCATTATTATCGATGGCAAGATCTATGCCGGTATGCGTACAGCCGGCGCAGAGATGGGACACGCCCTCCTGGTGCTGGACGGTGAACCGTGCAGCTGCGGCAGAAACGGCTGTTGGGAGGCCTATGCCTCTGCAACAGCGCTGATCCGCCAGGGAAAACAGGCGGCGGCCGAACACCCCGATTCCCTGCTGGCTGGTGTAAAAAATATGATGGGCATTGACATTTTTAATTGTGCTGATCGCGGTGACGTGGTTGCCCAGCAGGTTATAGCCCGCTGGTGCGATTATGTGGCGGCAGGTCTGACGGATATTGTCAACACGCTGGCTCCGGAGAAAATTTTGATCGGCGGCGGTATCAGCAGGCAGGGGGAGCGTATCCTGCAGCCGATCCGGCGCTATGTGGCAGATCACTGCTTTGGCCAGCACGAGGGCGCCATTCCCGAGATCCAATGCGCCATGCTGGGCAACGATGCCGGCATCATCGGCGCCGCAGCCCTGTAAAACCAAGAGCAAAGGAGATTTCCCATGAAACGCATCTTGACACTGTTTTTATGTGTGCTCTGCCTTTTGCCGCCGGTCGGCTGCGGCAAGAAGCATGTGGAAGATGTGCCGGAGCCCCTACCGGTAACGGCAGCCACCTCGCTGACGTACAATAACGGCCATACCACTCTGCGCTTTTCTTACAGCAACAAGTGGACCTGGATAGATGGGCCCGACTTCCCTCTGGATGACAGTACCATTACCCGGATCATGGAGGAGCTGCCCAAGCTGCTGAGCCTGGATCCCGAAAAAGGCGGCGGCGATTTATCTGCCTACGGACTTCTGGACTCTGCCCGTTATCTGACCGTTTCCGGAGAGGAAGGCAGCCGGACACTTTATTTCGGCGAGCAGAAAGAGGACGGCCGATGGTATATGCGCCTTGCGGACAGCAGCGACATCTTCCTGATTCCCGATGAATTTATGTCGCTTCTGGCAAAAAATATCTATGATATGGCAATTCTGCCTGCGTTGCCGGAGCTGACAGAGGACATCGTGACCTTTATCAGCATTTCCCAAAGCGAGGAAAACAACACCTATCTGCTGCAATCTGGCGGCATTTGGAAGACCAATGGCAAAGATGTCAGCGATACGGCCGGAAAGGTGCTAAAGGAGCTTGCCGCCGTGGAACTGAAACGCTGTGTGGATTATTTCCCGGCAAACGGTGTCCGCGACCTGTGCGGCTTGGGCGAGGGAGCCACCACGGTAACCGTAAAATACCTGAACAGTGTGGGAACAGAATCTGAACTGGTGCTGACCATCGGCGACGAGATGGAAGCCGAGGAAGGTACGTATATGACTCTGGGCGGAAATGATGCCATCTACTGTGGACCGAAAAACGGCTTTACCACGATTTTATCTCTGCTGAAGACAACAGCGTGAGAAAGCGTTTGCTTTCTCACGTTGCTTTCTTAAAAGGAGCATGGCTATGGAGACCATAATTTTGCGAGGCGGCCTTGTGATAGACGGCAGCGGCAGAGACGGCTTTGCCGCAGATGTTGCCGTTGCCGGCGGCAGGATCTGTGCTGTTGGAAATCTGGAGGGGCTGCGGGCCGATACCGTACTGGATTGCAGCGGGATGGCGATCACCCCCGGATTCATTGACATTCACCGCCACGGGGATGGTGCAGCCGTTCGTCCCGGCTACGGAACGGCGGAACTCTGCCAGGGGCTGACGACTGTGGTGAACGGCAACTGCGGCTTGAGTGCGGCGCCGTTTACTCCCGCCCATGGCGAAGAAATCCGGCGGTATCTGATACCTGTCACCGGGGAGCTGCCGCCGGAATTGCCCAATGAAACGCTGCGGCAGTATCTTGATGCCCTGCCTGCCGCCCCGATCCACCAGGCCATGCTGGTGGGCGGTGGTACGCTGCGCGCATCGGCGGCGGGATATGAGCTGCTACATTTGACTGACAGCCATTATGCGGAGATCCACCGCCGCATGGAACAGGCGCTTGCCGATGGTGCGCTGGGTGTGTCCCTTGGCATGGGCTATGCGCCGGAGTGCTTTTATACCACCGATGAGCTGATTCGTGTGTTGGCACCTCTTGCCCACACGGAGATCCCTTTGACCGTCCATCTGCGGCAGGAGGGCAGCGGCGTATGTGACAGCGTGGGGGAAATGCTTACGGTGGCCGCAGCGCTGCGCTGCCCGCTCCACATCAGTCATCTCAAAGCCATGGGACGGCAGAACTGGGGCAATAAGATACCAAAAGCGCTGGAGATGATGGAGCAGGCACGGCAAAGCGGCGTGGATGTCAGCTGTGATGTCTACCCCTATACTGCCGGTTCCACCCAACTGCTGCATATTCTGCCGCCTGACTTTCTGGAAGGCGGTCCGGCACAAACCATTGGGCGGCTGCGGGATCCCGCTGCCCGGCGGGAACTGCGGCAGCGGATCGAATGCGGCCGGGGATTTGACAACATCGCTGCCCTTGCCGGCTGGGACGGGATCTATCTTACGTCCCTCCATCTGCCGGAAAACCGGCGCTATCAGGGAAAAAGCATAGCGCAGATCGCCGAAGAGCGGCAGTGCGACCCACTGGAGATCTGCTGCGACCTGCTGGTACAGGAACAGGGGCAGATCACCATGATCGATTTTATGGCATCCGAGGCGGACATAGAAACCATTTTGCACAGCGATTTGAGCAGCTTGATTTCCGATGCCACATATCCCACCGCCGGATTGCCCCATCCCCGGGTCTACGGTGCGTTTCCCCGGCTGATCCAGCGCTTTGTACAGGACAAGAAGGTGCTGACTCTGGAGCAGGCGGTGCAGAAGATGACGTCTGCTCCGGCAGAGGCATTGCGCCTGTCGGGCAAAGGGAAAATTGCCGTGGGAATGGATGCCGACCTGTGCGTGTTCGACCCGGTCAGAATTCACGAAAGAGCCACTTATACCGATCCGTGCCGCCCGGCAGAGGGAATGCACTACGTGCTGGTGGGTGGTAAAATCGCCCTGCAAGAGGGAAAGCCAACGGGTGTAAACGCGGGAACGGTGCTGAAGCGATAAAAAAGAGAGCCGAAAGGCTCTCTTTTTTATCGCTTATTTGGTTTAGCCGGCTTTTTTCAGCAGACCGCTGAGATCCACAATGGGGGTGAACCATCTGCTCAGCGTCTTTGAAACGGCGGCCTGACTCTTCTGGCTGCCCAGCACGGCACCCACGGAGTTCCGGGCAAAGTCGGTCAGGCGGGTGCAGTAGAAGCTGCGGGCAGGGCGGCTGGATTCATAGGCGGCGGTGATGGCATCTGCCTTATTTACACAGCACTGTGCGGAGGGATGGATACCCATCAATAATATGTCACCCAATGCAAGAACCAAAGCACATTGATCTGCTCCGGTGACGGGATTATCATCTTGGCTATAATTTATAATATCTGTATGTGATGCAGTTTTATAAAAGGTTCGATCTATGCCGTCAAAAAGAGCGTTGTTGGGATTATCGCTAATTGTGAGCCCGATGTCACTAAGATTTATCAAGAGGTGATTCTTCGGGTTATAGACTGAATCACAGGCGGCAGCAAAATTTGCCTTGACTTGAGATTGCTCTGCGGCAGTTAAGCCGGCGAAGGTGGTTGGCGCAGTCAATTCCGCCAATTTCTGATTCATCAAATAGTTCTCAGTAACGTACCAGAGATTGGCATAATCGGGATATTCAGCGTGGTCTGTATTAAATACGCCCTGACCGTAGGCGGCAATGCAGGTTTCGTTTGCATTGGAGCTGTCAGCCAGAACATACCTGTCGGCATAGGGACAGCCCTTGATCAAATAGGCATTGACGGCATCAAGCAGGCAATCCATCAAACGGGTAAGGCTGATAGTTGCACCGCCGATTTGTACATCGACCTTGGGGAAATAGTTCGTGGGCATGACGACAATCACGGTGGGGTTGTTTTTGTTGTTCTTATAGATCCACTCCATATTTTTGGAGAAATTGATGACAAGATCAGCATAGATAAAAAGCAGGGCATCAATTACGTTGTTCACCGTAATAAGACCTGCGGAAAGTGCCGATTGGGCCAGGAGAGGCTGCAGAGCAAGCCGCAACGCATTGGCACCGAGAGCAACCCCAGAATAGTTTTCCTCTTTCATCAATGTGGCAAATTTATTCGTAGCCTCTGTGCTGTTCATAGAAGAGAAAGCGGCGAGGGTATTTATGCTGGTGTCGATCATGAGCATATCATAGGAAATGATATTCGCATTTTTCAGCGCCGTGGTAAATATTTCACGCATACTGTCGGCATTACCGCTCAAACCATTATAGGCATTCTGTATGTTCAAGCTTGCAGCAACATCAGCGTTACAATATTCGCCGCCGTCTTTATACTCACCATCGGTAAATCCGATATGACTGGCAAACCCCTCATCAAAGATGGCTTCAGATCTGTTGGCAATCTTTTGGAATTCACAATCACTTAAGATGCCGCGGAGAAAAATGGGCCGCATACCGGTCATGGTGAGGTCTGTGCCGGTAACTTTGGAATACTTCTTTGTGAGATAATCCATAAACAAGGCGTACTCACTAAACTCACCGGAGACGGGATATTTACCGTTGTGTTGATGGGAATATGTATAGTCACCGAGATAGAACCCTACGGTAGTAGAATCACCCAAGGCGACATAGTTGATGCCGTTGACATAACGGTCCACGGCGGGCAAGAGGTGGTTTTTCACCAGCTTTGTCATAGTGATGGCGGCGGCGGTGAGAAGTGCCGCGTCTGTCAGGGAAACTTTCGGGGAAGCCGCGGCAACGCTGCCCAGGGACAGCAGTATGGCCAGGCACAGTAAGAGAGCGACAAGCTTTTTCATAAGAGCGTCTCCTTTTTACGGACAAGAATAAAAGTCCTGCCTTTTCAGAAAAGGCAGGAAAAACCCACATGGGGTTTTCCTAAAAGCAGTATACACGATAAGGAGAGAATTGACAAGAAAAATGTGACAGATCCGCCGATGGGAATCTATGGAAGCGAGCAGCCCGATGAGAAACGGGCTGCTCGTTTGAAGCACATTTTTATTCGATCGTACCGCCGCCCAGTACCACGTCGTCATCGTACAGCACCACCGCCTGTCCGGCAGTAATCGCCCGCTGAGGCGTGTCGAAATCTATCCGAATGCGGTTATCGCTCAAGGGTGTAACGGTGCAAGGTGTGTCTGTTTGGCTGTAACGGGTCTTGGCGCTGCAGCGGAAAGAGCCATTCGGTGTGCCCATGATCCAGTTCATCCCGGCGGCAGTCAGGGCTGTGCTGTATAAAGAGGCATCGTTACCCAGCGTAATGGTGTTGTCTGCGGCGTTTTTCTTCAGGACATAGACATGCCGCCCCAGAGAGATCCCCAGACCGCTGCCCTGTCCGATGGTGTAACAGGGCAGACCCCGATGCTGTCCCAAAACCCTGCCGCTCTCATCAATAAAACTGCCCGGCTCCAATTTGACACCGCGCTGCTGCAAAAACGCCACATAATCGCCGTCCGGAATAAAGCAGATATCCTGGCTGTCAGACCGATCCGCGCTTTTAAGACCTGCACGCCGGGCAATTTCCCGGATAGCGGGCTTGTCATATTCCCCCACCGGCAGCAGCAGATGCTGTAATTGATGCTGGGTCAGTTGGTAGAGAAAATAGCTTTGATCCTTGCGCCGATCTGCACCCCGCAGCAGACGGTAAATGCCGTTTGCACAGTCTACCCGGGCGTAGTGCCCGGTGGCGATATAGCTGTAACCCAGCGCAAATGCCCGGTCGAGAAAGGCGCCGAACTTCAAGGCGTGATTGCAGAAGATACAGGGATTGGGCGTCCGACCGGCGCAGTATTCGGAAACAAAAGGCTCCTGTACTTCGGCACAGAAGCGTTCCCGTTCGTCAAAAACAAAGAAATCCATACCGAGATGGGCGGCAATGGCCCGCGCTGCCGCAGGTTCGCTTTCCCCGCAGAGCGCTAAGGTGGCGCCGTCACAAGAATACCCTGCATGTTGCAGCAATACGGCAGCGGCAGAGCTGTCTACGCCGCCGGAAAGAGCCACCAATATGCGATTTTTCTCCATATCATCCATCACTTCCCGTATCAAAATCCCGAAGGGACACATACTTGATATGCGGCATACAGAAAATTACCCCGACAAAGGTCGGGGCAATTAAAGATCCAACGCTTCCGGGGTAAATGCGGTGTAGGGCAGACCGTCACTCAGCTCCACCAGCACGTGGGAAAAGCCGCCCTCAAAATCCACCGGCACATCGTGTACGGCATCGTTTCGTACCGTGCTATCCGGCAGCGACACGGTCACGGTGGTGCCGCAGCCCTCTTGAGAGGTCAAAAGAAGCCGTCCGCCGTGGCCCTCTGCAATCCGGCGGCAAAGGGGCAGTCCCAGCCCCAGGCCATAGGCGGCGGGGTCATTTTCTGCCCGGTTCAGCCAGCGGTCAAACACGGTTTCCATCTGCCGGGCGGAAATACCGCAGCCCGTATCGGCAACGGTCAAAAAGAGCTGATCGCCTGCGGTTTTCAAGGTGACCGTTACTGTGCCGCCGGCAGGGGTAAATTTCAAGGCATTATTCAACAGGTTCCACACCAGACGCTCCATATATTCCTTGTGCAGCGCAGCAATGTGATAGGCCAGCGCACAGTCATAGCGCAGGGCGACACCCTTTTCGGCGAAAAGACCCTCCGCCTGCAGGCACAGATTGCCCAGCCACGCCACCACATCCACGTTTTCCTTATGAAAGGGGGTGTTTTCCAAAAGCTGTGGGGCAAAGTCCAGGTTATTGACCAGACGAAGCATCCGGAAATAGCTCTGCTGTAAAACAGAACCGGCACGCTGTCCGCTCTGGGTCTCGTCGGTGTGGGCAGCCAGCTGCTGCGCGCTTAAGGCCAGGTTGTTCAGCGGCATGCGGAGCTGCTGCGCCACCCGGGGCAAGACCTGTCCCAAGAGGTACAACTCTTCTTTTGACCATTCTTTCACCGTCTTGCCCTCCTCTCCTGCTGACAGCTTTTCGCGGCGGCCGTCCTGCTAATCCAGGAAAGTACCGCCTGCTTTTCCACATCATACCAAACACCGTATAAAAAAACAAGAAGTTTGTCGATTTTGGTCGAGATAAAAAATTTTTGGAAACCCCTTGCAATTTTCCCGAAAACTGCATATAATCTTAAATGTACCATACGTTTGATATATTCCATTAGAGAGGATGTTTTGATTATGAGCATTAAAATTGGTATCAATGGTTTTGGCCGTATCGGCCGCATGGTTTTCCGCAACAGCCTGCATCACCCGGAAGTGGAGATCGTTGGCATCAACGACCTGTGCTCCCCCGATTATCTGGCCTATCTGCTGAAGTACGACACCATGCACTGCAAGTTTGACGGCGACATCAGCTATGATGAAAGCCATATCATTGTCAACGGCAAGGCGATCCCCTGCTTCTGCGAGAAGGATCCCGCCAATCTAGGCTGGGGCAAGGTCGGCGCTGAGATCGTCTGCGAGTGCACCGGCACCATGCTGACCAAGGAAGCTGCCGGCGGCCACATCAAGGCCGGCGCCAAGCACGTCATCATGGGCGCTCCCGCCAAGGACGATACCCCGCTGTTTGTCTGCGGCGTGAATCTGGATAAGTACACCCCCGACATGACCTTCGTGTCCAACGCCTCCTGCACCACCAACTGCCTGGCTCCCATTGCCAAGGTTCTGAACGACAAGTTCGGTATTGAGAGCGGCCTGATGACCACCGTCCACTCCGTGACCCCCACCCAGAAGATCCTGGACGGCGTGTCTTTGAAGGACTGGCGCGGCGGCCGTGCCGCCTGCGGCAACATCATCCCCAGCTCCACCGGTGCCGCCAAGGCTGTGGGCAAGGTCCTGCCCGATCTGAACGGCAAGCTGACCGGCATGTCCATGCGCGTTCCCACCCTGGACGTGTCCGTGGTGGATCTGACCGCCAACCTGAAAAACCCTGCCACCTATGAGGAGATCTGCAAGGCCATGAAGGAAGCCTCCGAGGGTGAGCTGAAGGGCGTTCTGGGTTACACCGATGAGGACGTTGTTTCCTCCGATTTCCTGAGCGATACCCGCACCTCCATCTTCGATGCCAAGGCTGGCATTGCCCTGAACGACAAGTTCGTCAAGGTCGTGTCCTGGTACGACAACGAGTTCGGCTATTCCGACAAGATGCTCTGCCTGGCTGAGCATATGTACCATGTGGATCACAAGTAAAAAATAGGCAATCGCAAGAGTGCTTGTTTTCCTATTTTCCTTCTTTTTTGTTCCAGAACAAGAGCCGCCTTTTGGCGGCTCTTGTTCTATTCAAAATGGAAATGGGCGGAACGGGTTTGACCGTTCTCCCTGCAAGGCAAGAAAAGCCGTCCGCCGCTACAAAGGGTCAAAAGCGGTGCGTCTGTAAGGTGCACGGGATAAAATATTTTTCCGCAGGCAGAAAAAAGACTACCATTATTCCAAAACGTATGGTACAATAGGTACAACCTGAAGAGAAAAGGAAAGTTCCCATGGAAAACAATCCGATTTTAAACCAAAAACTATCCTTAAGCAGCGAGATCCCTCTGTATACCCAGCTGGTGGGGATCATCAAACGGAATATTTCTGCCGGCAGTCTGAAGGTCGGCGATCTTCTGCCCAGCGAGGCAGAGCTGTGCCGGGCACTGGAGATCAGCCGCAATACCGTCCGCCAGGCCATCGGCGCGTTGGAGGATGAGGGTCTGGTGGTGCGAAAACGGGGACGCGGCACCTATGTGTCCGATCCCAGTGCCAATCGCCGGGGTGTTCCCTATTCCTTTACCACGGAGGTCACCTCTCTGGGCAAATCCCCCAGCAGTACCCTGATCGACTTCCATATCACCACGCCGCCGCCGGCGGTCTGCGAAACCATGGAGCTGCAGGTGGGGACGCTGATGTACTGCTTTACCCGCATTCGCAATGTGGACGGCAGACCTCTGATTTTGGAAAAAAGCTATTATCCGCAGTATATCTATCCCAACCTGACCCGGGAGCTGCTGCAGACCCACAGCTTTTATAGCCTTTTGTACCATGTGGGCATTATTCCCGCCTCGGCAGATGAGAGCTATGCCGCCGTGACGCTGGGCAGAGAAGAAGCGGAGCATCTGGGTGTAGAGCCCGGCAGCTGTGCCTTTTACCACCAGCGCCGTACCCGTACGGAGGACGGCCGTATTTATGAGTACACCTGCAGCTATATCCGGGGTGACCGAGTCCTGCTGGACGTTCATATGCAGAAAAACGGTATGCGCTTTGTGCGTACCATTGACGAAAAATAAGGCGGAAAGCAGACGGAACAAAAAAGAAACGCCGGTGGGCGTTTCTTTTTTTGTTCACAAATAATTAAAATGCCGGCTATTGACAAGATAAGGAGCCGGTGGTAAACTGCGTTTAGCACTCAAGAGAAAAGAGTGCTAAAACGGAGATTTGGTATGGAATTGACCGAAAGGAAAAAACAAATACTGAAGATCGTAGTGGAGAGCTATATTGCCACGGCAGAACCGTTGGGATCCAAGACCATCGCCGAGGCCATGCCCGGCAAGATCAGTTCGGCTACCGTTCGCAATGAGCTGGCGGACTTAAGCGAGATGGGCTATCTGGAACAGCCCCACACCTCTGCCGGCCGGATCCCCTCTGCTTCTGGCTATCGCCTGTATGTCAACGAATTGATGGAGCAGCGCAGCCTTTCCCCGGAGGAACAGGAAAAGATCACCAGCTCCCTGCGGGGCGAATTGAAGCAGAGCGAGCAGGTCATCGCCAAGGCCGGCCAGATGGTGCAGCGGTTTGTGGACTACCCCACCTATACGGTGGCGGGTCACCGCAGTGCGCTGACGGTGCGGCGTTTTGAGCTGATCGGTGTGGACAAAGGCAGTTTTATTGCTGTGGTCATGCTGTCCGACAGCCGGGTAAAAAGCCAGCTCCTGTCGCTGGAACTGCCGATTGAGGCAGAAAAGCTGCCGGATATGAGCCACTTGCTGAATACCCACTTTACCGGGATCGACACCGGGAAGATGAACGGCAAGCTGATGAGCCTTTCCGAACAGGTGAGCCCGGAGTGGTTTTTGCTGCTGAACAAAGTGGTGGAATACGCCGGCGGTCTTTTACAGGACGAGCAGGAGACCAAGGTGTTCACCAGCGGCGCCAGTCAACTGCTGAACTTCCCAGAATTCCGGGACATTGATAAGGCGCAGGGGCTGATGAGCTTCATGGTGGACAACAAGGAAAATCTGCCGGTGCCCGCCGATGACGCCCAGATGCAGATTCTGATCGGGCCGGAGAACGTCAGCGATGCCCTCAAGGAGAGCAGCGTGGTGATGGCGTCCTATGACATCGGGGACGGCATGCGGGGTCTCATCGGCGTAGTAGGTCCTACCCGCATGGACTACGCCACTGTGGCGGCACGACTGAGCTATTTTGCCGAGAGCCTGACCAAAATGTTCGGCAAACGGGAATTACCATTTGAGGAGGAAACACAGAACAAATGAGCGAAAAGAAAAAGAAGGACGAAGTAAAGGAAGAAGTCAAAGCGGAAACTCCCGTGGAAGAGACCCCAGAAGAAACGGTGGAAGAAACGGTTACCGTAAGCCGCGAGCAGATGGAGCAGATGGAGCAGCTGGCCAAGCTGGTCTCCGAAAATAACGACAAGTATCTGCGCCTGGCGGCAGAATACGACAACTATCGCAAACGCACCACCAAGGAAAAAGAGGGCATCTACACCGATGCCAAAGTGGACACCATCAAACCGTTTCTGGATATATACGACAATCTTCTGCGGGGTATTGCCCAGTTTGAAGAGGCCGACAGCCACAAACAGGGCATGGAGCTGATCGCCAAGCAGTTTATGACAGTTTTGGAGAAGCTGGGCGTCAGCGAGATCGAAGCGGAGGGTCAGCCCTTTGATCCGGAAAAGCACAACGCCGTGATGCACGTGGAGGACGAAAACGTTGGGGAAAACACCATCGTGGAAGTATTCCAGAAGGGCTTCACGCTGAACGACAAGGTCATTCGTTTTGCCATGGTAAAGGTGGCAAATTGACATAGGTTACAAACAAAATTTATATAATCATTTAGGAGGCAATCATTATGTCTAAAGTTATCGGTATCGATCTGGGTACTACCAATTCCTGCGTGGCCGTGATGGAAGGCGGCGAGGCCGTTGTTATCGCCAACGCCGAGGGCAACCGCACCACCCCGTCCGTGGTGGCGTTCTCCAAGACCGGCGAGCGTATGGTGGGCCAGGTAGCCAAGCGTCAGGCCATCACCAACCCTGACCGCACCATCTCCTCCATCAAGCGCGAGATGGGCAGCGATTATAAAGTTTCCATTGATGACAAGAAGTACACCCCTCAGGAGATCAGCGCTATGGTGCTGCAGAAGCTGAAAGCAGACGCCGAGGCCTATCTGGGCAGTACCGTCACCGAGGCGGTCATCACTGTGCCCGCTTACTTCACCGATGCCCAGCGTCAGGCTACCAAGGACGCCGGCAAGATCGCGGGTCTGGACGTTAAGCGCATCATCAACGAGCCTACTGCCGCAGCACTTGCCTACGGTGTGGATAAGGAACAGGCACAGAAGATCATGGTCTACGACCTGGGCGGCGGTACCTTCGATGTGTCCATTCTGGAGATCGACGACGGCGTCATCGAGGTGCTGGCCACCGCCGGTAACAACCGTCTGGGCGGCGATGACTTCGATGAGTGCGTCATGAAGTATCTGGTTTCCGAGTTTAAGAAAGCTGAGGGTATCGACCTCTCCGGCGATAAGGTTGCCATGCAGCGCCTGAAAGAGGCTGCTGAAAAGGCCAAAATTGAGCTTAGCGGCGTGATGTCCTCCAACGTGAACCTGCCCTATATCACCGCTGACGCCACCGGCCCCAAGCATCTGGACGTTACCATTTCCCGCGCCAAGTTCAACGAGCTGACCGGCCATCTGGTGGATGCCACCATGGGTCCCGTGCGTCAGGCCATGTCTGATGCAGGACTGAAGCCCAGCGACCTTTCCAAGGTGCTGATGGTGGGCGGCTCCAGCCGTATCCCTGCTGTGGTGGATGCTGTGAAAAACTTTACCGGCAGTGACCCCTTCAAGGGTATCAACCCCGATGAGTGCGTGGCTATGGGTGCTGCCCTGCAGGCCGGCGTTCTCACCGGCGATGTCAAGGGTCTGCTGTTGCTGGACGTGACCCCCCTGTCTCTGGGTATCGAGACCATGGGCGGCGTCTGCACCCGTCTGATCGAGCGCAACACCACCATTCCCGTGAAGAAAAGCCAGATCTTCTCCACTGCTGCCGACAACCAGACCTCTGTGGAGGTCAACGTGCTGCAGGGCGAGCGGGAGATGGCCGCCGCCAACAAGAGCCTGGGTCGTTTCCACCTGGACGGCATCGCACCGGCTCGCCGGGGTGTGCCCCAGATCGAGGTGACCTTCGACATCGATGCCAACGGCATCGTGAATGTCAGCGCCAAGGACCTGGGTACCGGCAACGCCCAGCATATCACCATCACCTCCTCCTCCAACATGAGCAAGGAGGACATCGAAAAGGCCGTCAAGGAAGCTGAGCAGTTTGCCGCTGAGGACGCCAAGGTCAAGGAAAAGGTGGAAGTCCGCAACCAGGCCGACCAGATGGTCTATCAGGCCGAAAAGACTTTGGGCGAAGTGGGCGATAAGATCCCCGAGAGCGAGAAGGCACCCATTCAGGCCGGTATCGACAAGCTGAAGGAGACCCTGAAGGGCGAGGATACCGAAGCCATTAAGGCTGCCACCGAGGAGCTGACCCAGCTGTTCTATAAAATGAGCGAGAAGCTGTATCAGCAGGCTCCCCAGGGCGGTGCCCAGGGTTGCGACCCCAACAACTGCGGTGGTGACTGCGGCAGCGCAGGCGGCGCCCAGGGCGGCGAGTACTATGACGCCGACTACAAGGTCGTAGACGAGGACGAGAATAAGTAAGAAAAAACATCACAAATAAGGGAGAGGAACACCTCTCCCTGTTTGTGGTGTTATGAGAAGTGAAAAGTGAAGAATGAAGAATGAAAAATAATTGCCGAAATTTATTTTGACAACCCTGCAATTTTTCATTTTTCATTTTTAATTCTTCATTTGGAGAAAGCGTATGGCACAGGAAAAAAGAGATTATTATGAGGTCCTCGGCATCTCCAAAGGTGCCTCGGAGGACGAGATCAAAAAAGCCTATAAAAAACTGGCGCGTAAATACCACCCGGACATGAACCCCGGCGACAAAGAGGCTGAGGAGAAGTTCAAGGAGGTCAACGAGGCCAACGAGGTGCTGTCTGATCCCCAGAAAAAGGCGCGGTATGATCAGTTTGGCTTTGCCGGCGTGGATCCCAGCTATGGGGCGGGCGGTCCCGGCTGGGGTGACGGCGCAGCGGGTTTTGACTTCGGCGATCTGGGCGATATTTTCGGCAGCTTTTTCGGGGGTGGATTTGGCGGCGGACGCCGCAACCCCAATGCGCCCCAGCGGGGTGACAATATTCGCATGAGCGTAACGGTGGGCTTTGAAGAGGCGGCATTCGGCTGCGAAAAAGAGGTCACGCTGGAGCGCAGCGAGGTCTGTGACACCTGCCACGGCAGTGGCAGCGCACCCGGTACCACACCGGAGATATGCCCGGACTGCCGTGGTACTGGCGTGGTCAATCAGGCACAGCGCACGCCTTTCGGCGTGATGCAGTCTCAAGCACCCTGCGGCAAGTGTCACGGAAAGGGCAAGATCATCCACCAACCCTGCCCGGACTGCCGCGGCAGCGGCCAGATGCGCCAGCGCAAGACGATCAAGATCAATATTCCTGCCGGTATTGATAATGGGCAGACCATCTCCCTGCGGGGACAGGGGCATACAGGCAAGAACGGTGGACCCAAGGGCGACCTGCTGCTCACCGTGATGATTCGCCCCCACGAATTGTTCCGCAGGGAGGGCACTGCGGTATTCTGTGAAGCACCCATTACCTTTGCTCAGGCGGTATTGGGTGCGGAATTGGAGATCCCCACTATTGACGGCAAGGTAAAATATGCCATTCCTGAGGGAACCCAGAGCGGAACCGTATTTCGCCTGCGGGGCAAGGGCATTCCGGTACTCAATGGCCGCGGCCGCGGCGATCAGTACGTGACCGTGTCTATTGAAACCCCCAAAGGGCTGAACAAGGAGCAGAAAGAAGCGCTCCGGAAGTTCAGCGAGACATTGGGCGAGAACAACTACGAAAAGCGCAAGAGCTTTTTCGGAAAGAAGAAGTGAGACCATGTATTTAGCGGATTATCATACCCACTCCAACTGCTCTCCCGATGGCAAGCTGCCGATGAAGGAGATGGTACGCGCCGCCGTGGAAAAGGGGTTGCAGGAGATCTGCATCACCGACCACGTGGATACCTATTACTGGAGCGATATCTCCAAGCTGAAGGATGACTTCGACTGGGACAAGGTCAAGGCGCAGTACGACGAGGCCTGTGAGCTGTACGGGGATCGGATCACCGTCAAGCTGGGCTGTGAACTGGGCGATATGCAGCTCTCCACCGCCAACGCCGACCACCTGCTGTCCATGGCACCGCCGCTGGACTTTATCATCGGGTCGGTGCATCTGTCCGGGTCAAAGGAGGACAACAAAGACCTGTACTACATCGAATCAGGAGACGCGGCGTTTTACAGCAAGGTCATCGACGACTATCTGGACGAGGTGGAGACGGTGGCGCGCTGGGGAAAGAGCAGTATTCTGGGACATATTACCCTGCCCCTGCGGTATATCAACGAGAATTACCATGCGGGGCTGACCTATGACGGACATATGGATCGGCTGGCGGAGATCTTCAAAATCATCATTCCCAAGGGGATCGGCATCGAGTGCAACACCAACCGGGGCGGAGAGCCGCTGCCGTACAGAGAGATCTTGCAGCTCTATCATGACATGGGCGGCGAGGTCATCACGCTGGGCAGCGATGCACACAGCGCCGAATTCGTGGGCTGCGTGATCCGGGAACGGCAGGAGCTGCTGAAAGAGTGCGGATTCAAGTATTTTACGACGTTTACGAAGTTAAAACCGGAGTGGAAGAAATTGTAAAGGAGAGAAACCATGAAAATTGCGATCGGCTGCGATCACGGCGGATACCTGTTGAAGCAGGATATCCTGATCTGGATGGAAGAAAACGACATCGACTATGAGGACATAGGGTGCTTTAACACCGACAGCGTGGATTATCCCGTATTCGGCGAGAAGGTGGCGCGTCTGGTGGCAAGCGGCGAATGCGACAAGGGCATTGTCATCTGCACCACCGGCATCGGTATTTCCATTGCTGCCAACAAGGTCAAGGGTATTCGCTGCGCCCACTGTCCCGATGTGCTCAGCGCGGAGATGACCCGCCGCCATAATGACGCCAATGTGCTGGCGATGGGCGCCGGTATGATCGGCCCCAATGTGGCAAAGAAGATGGTGGAGGTATTCCTGAACACCGAATTTGAGGGAGGACGCCATGCACGGCGCGTGGCGCTTCTGGACGCGATCGAACCGTAATTTTTAAGTGAGGAGCGGCTTGTATGGCAACGAAAGGATATCACACCTATCGTGGACGCGGCAATACGAAGAAAATCATCGCTGCCATTGCCCTGGTGTTGGTGATTCTGGGCGCAGTCGGCTATCTGGTGGTACAGAACTACGTCATCTATGATGATACAGGACATGCCCGGCTACAGCTGCCTAAGCGCGAAAAAGAGGATACCACGCTGGCGGAGGACGAGGTAAACATCGAATATGTAGAACCGCCGGAAAAGTGGCTGCCAGTCGATGAACTACATGCCAAACAGCTGCCGGACGGCACGCTGAAGTGGAAACCTGAGATAGATCCGCAGGGAACAGATGAGGCCATACTGATCGATGTCAAGCGAAACAACGGCGGTATCACCTATACCACAGCGGTGGAGGTGCCGGAAGAGGTCTATGTGGAAAAGGCCGATACGATGGCAAATCTGCAGACCCTGCTGGCAGATGGGCGCTATACCGTTGCCCACATGTATGCGCTGTGCGACAGCTATTTTGTGCGGGCCCATCATGAGGCGGCGTTTTTGCTGGAGTCCGGCGGATTCTGGTACGATGGAGACCAGTGGACCTGGCTGGATCCCACCAACCCCGATGTACTGGGCTATATTACCGCCCTGTGCAAGGAGTATGCGGAGCTGGGCTTTGACGAGATCCTGCTGGACGATTTCAGCTATCCCTGGAACGGCAGAACAGAGGCCATTGCCATGCAGCAAGATCTGGACAAGGTAGCGGTTATGCAGAGCTTTGCCCAGAGCCTGCGCAGCGCCCTGCCGGAGAACATGGTACTGAGCATTGTGATCCGCAGTGACAAAATGGAGGAAATCGGTCTGTCCCCGGAGATGATTGCCGCCTGCTTTGATCGCGTCTACATTGCCCCCGATGTGGAAGCCACGGCGCTGCTGAGCGCCCTGCCAGAGGATTATGACCGCACCACCCGGGTGGTGCAGATGGGGTATCAAAAGCCCCAAAGCGGCAGTTATGTGTTGCTGACACAGTGAAAGAGAACAAAAGAATTCCCGCCCTTTCGGACGGGAATTCTTTTGTTTGTCTCTTAATAGACCTGCAGTTCCTCTTCGCCGTTCAAGACACGCAGAGCGCCCTGACTCAGGGACAGCAGCTCATCTTCACCGGGATAGACGGTGATGGGAGCGATCCAGCCGATCATCTCGGTCAGAGCAGCCACGGTCTCCTTGCCGTAGGCGATACCGCCGGTGAGGATAATCTGATCGACTTTGCCCTTCATGGCAGCAGCCATGGAGCCGATCTCCTTGCCGATCTGATAGTGGAACGCATCCACGACCTCGGCGGTCTTGGGATCGGTTTCCGCATTCTTGATGATGTCGCGCATATCGGTAGAGCCGACGTATGCCACCAGACCGCCGCGGCCGGTGAGCATCTTGCGGATCTCGGCCTCGGTGTACTTGCCGCCGAAGCACAGATCGACCAGACCGCCGGAGGGCAGGCTGCCGGCACGTTCGGGAGAGAAAGGACCTTCGCCGTCCAGCGCATTCTCGGTGTCGATGACGTTGCCCTGAACGTGGGCGCCCACGGAGATACCGCCGCCCATGTGGCAGACGATCAGGTTCAGGGATTCATAGGGAACGCCGTGCTCCTTGGCATAGCGCTTGGCAACGGCTTTCTGATTCAGAGCGTGGAACTTGCTCAGACGGGGAACTGCGGGATGGCCGGAATAACGTGCCACGGCGCACAGCTCGTCCACAGCGGGGGGATCCACCACAAAGGAGGGAATGCCCAGCTCGTCACCGATCTCGCGGGAGATCAGACCACCCAGATTGCAGGCGTGCTGACCCTGCACACCCTTGATGCAGTCGGCGGCCATCTTATCGGTAACAGCGTAGGTGCCGCCGTGCAGAGGTGCGACCAGACCGCCGCGGCCGGAAACAGCGGTGAGCTGCTTGGCATCGAAGTTATTTTCAGCCAGAGCGTCCATCACCAGCTGCTTGCGCCACTCTTTCTGAGCGGGAATGGACTCAAACTTGGCAATCTCTTCGGCGGGGTGACGCAGAGTCTTATCGAAGAGCAGCTTCTCGTCTTCATAGACGCCGATCTTGGTGGAAGTGGAGCCGGGATTGATGACAAGGATCTTGTGGGACATGATAGGTTTTCCTCCTCATTTTCTTATCGTTAAAATAGCTTTTCGCTTTTTTCACCAAATAATATTATACAGAATACCAAGGGAGATAGCAAGACCTATTTTCACCAACGGATTCGGTGAAAAACGAAAGGCGGACAGAGTCGTCCGCCCCTACGAAATTTGCGAAAATTTCCGATAGACTTTGTAGGGGACGGCGTCCTCGACGTCCCGCCGTGGTCAACGAAATGCGGGTCGTCGAGGACGCCGTCCCCTACGAAAAGCATTCATTCAGCATTTTTTAATTTTCGCAGTTTGGCCTGAAATTCGTCTGGCAGATCACAGGTTAGGGAGATCATTTCCCCGGTACGGGGGTGGATAAACTGTAAGCCCGTGGCGTGGAGACACTGGCCTGTGAGACCCGGGACTGCCCTTTTGCTGCCGTAGACGGTATCGCCCAGAATCGGGTGGTTGATGTGGGCCATGTGGACGCGGATCTGGTGGGTGCGTCCGGTCTCCAGACGGCAGCGGACGTGGGTGACGCCCGGATAGCGGGCAATGACCTCCCAATGGGTCACGGCAGGGCGTCCGTTTGCCACCACCGCCATCTTCTTGCGGTCGTTGGGGTGGCGGGCGATGGGGGCATCCACCGTGCCGCTGTCCTCCCGGAGGTTGCCCACCACCAGACATTCATAGGTGCGGGCAAGGGTGTGGTCGCTGAGCTGGGCGGAGAGACCCAGATGGGCGGCGTCATTTTTGGCGGCGATGATGAGACCGCTGGTGTCCCGGTCGATGCGGTGGACGATGCCGGGGCGCTTTTCCCCGCCCACACCGGATAGGCTGTCGCCGCAGTGATGCAGCAGGGCGTTGACCAGCGTACCGTCCGGGTGACCGGGGGCAGGATGAACCACCAAGCCCACGGGTTTATTCACCACGATAACGTCTCCGTCCTCATACACCACATCGAGGGGGATATCCTGCGCCGTGACAGCGGTTTCCACCGGGTCGGGCTGCTCCACCGCTATGGTTTCGTCGCCGCGCAGACGGTAGTTTTTGGCGAGGGGTGTGCCGTTTACGGTGATGTTTCCCTGCTCCAAGAGACGTGCCGCGGCGCTGCGGGTCAGGCCGTCGATCTCAGCGGCGAGGAAGCTGTCGATGCGCTCACCTGCTTGTTCAGTTGTCGCCGTCAGCGCTCGTTGCATGGGGTTTCTCCCTCTTGTCGTATTTTTCGTACAGCCATAAGTAATACACCGCGCCCAGAATCGCGCCCACCACCACGAAGCAGTCGGCGAGATTGAAGATGGGGTAGTGCATGAATTGCAGGTCGAACATATCCACCACATAGCCCAGCGCGATGCGGTCGATGTAGTTGCCGATGCCGCCGCCTAAGATGAGCAGGCCGGCGATGACGCCCAAGGGGTGGCGGACGATCTTTTTCATCAAAAGCACTACTACCGCCACCATCAACACCGTGGTGACGACGAGCAATACGGCGGTCTTGCCGGAGAAGCTGGACCACGCCGCGCCGTAGTTGTGCAGCCGGGTCAGCCGGACGATACCGGGAAGAAACGGGGCGCTTTCGCCAAGGGCAAGGTGGGTGGTGACCCAGTGCTTCAAAAGCTGGTCGCCGCCGATCAGCGCTGCCAGAATGAATAGATACCAGAGCATAACGTACCTCATAAAAAGTATTTTGTTTATCATACTCCATGAGGGGAAAATTTGCAAGGCGGTTTCTTGACAGCGGGGCATTTCGTTTCTTTCAGCTTGTCATCTGTCGAAACTTGTGCTATACTGTATTTGTTAAAATAGGCTTATTATCGGGAGGAAATCCTGTGGAGAGAACGAAAGTCATGCTGGCGGAAGAGGAGATTGCCCGCCAGCGGGAATTTGAACAGAAAATAGCGGCGATCCATCAACAGCGGGGTATGACGCCCAAGGCCATGGTGGACACCTTCGGCTGTCAGCAGAACGTGGCGGACAGCCAGCACATTATGGGCATGCTGGAGGCCATGGGCTGTACGTTTACCGATCAGGCGGAGGAAGCGGATATCGTGGTGCTGAACACCTGCGCCATCCGCGACCACGCGGAAAAGCGGGTATACGGCAATTTAGGTGCGCTGACCCATACGAAAAAGGCCAACCCGGAGCAGATCATCTGCCTGTGCGGGTGCATGGCGCAGCGGCCCGAGGTGGCGGAAAAGGTGCGAAAGTCCTACCGCCACGTGGACTTGGTGTTCGGCCCGCAGGCATTGTGGAAGTTCCCGGAGCTTTTGTATCAGGTCTATACCCGCCGGGGGCGGGTGTTCTCTGTCGAGGACGAACACGGCAGCATCGCCGAGGGTATGCCGGTGGTGCGGGAGGGTCGTACCCGTGCGTGGGTCAGCATCATGTACGGGTGCAACAATTTCTGCTCGTACTGTATTGTCCCCTATGTGAGAGGAAGAGAACGCTCCCGTGAGCCGGAGAAGATTTTGGCAGAAGTGCGGGAGTTGGCGGAAGCCGGATACAAGGAGATCACCCTGTTGGGACAGAACGTGAACTCCTACGGAAAAGATCTGGGAACGGGATACGATTTTGCCGATCTGCTCAGCGCCATTGACGAGATCGAGGGGGATTACCTCATTCGCTTCATGTCGTCCCAGCCGAAAGACGCCAGCTTTAAGCTGTTCGATACCATGGCGAGGTGTAAGCACGTGGCGAAGCAGCTCCACCTGCCGGTGCAGTCCGGCTGTGATCGGGTGCTGAAAGCCATGAATCGGCCCTATGATAAAGCAAAGTATTTGGAACTTATCAACTATGCGCGCAAGGTCATGCCGGAGCTGGTGCTGACCTCGGACGTGATCATCGGCTTCCCCGGTGAGACCGAGCAGGAGGCCATGGAGACGGTGGACCTGGTGCGGCAGGTGGAATTTGACGCGCTGTTTACGTTCATCTTCTCCCCGCGCCCGGGTACGCCGGCGGCGAAAATGCCGGATCCGGTGTCCCGGGAGGAAAAGCAGGTGTGGTTCGATCGGCTGTGTCAGGTGCAGAACGAGATCTCTGCACGGCACCATGAGAAGTATATCGGCAAAACGCTGCGCTGTCTGGTGGACGGCGAAACCGATGATGCCCGCTATCCCCTTTCCGCGAGAACGGCGGGCGGACGACTGGTGCATCTGGTGGGCGACAAAGCCACCGTGGGCACGTACCGCGAGGTGAAGATCACCGACAGCAATACATGGGCATTGTTCGGAACGATGGTTCCGAACAAGTGAAAAATGAAGAATCAAGAATGAAAAATAACAATAATTTTTCATTTTTCACTTTTCATTCTTAATTTGAAGAAAGGGAGGCACTCAAAATGGCAGAGTTGACCCCCATGATGCAGCAATATATGGAGATCAAGGAGCAGCACCCGGATTCCATTCTGTTCTTCCGGCTGGGCGACTTCTATGAGATGTTCGGCGCCGATGCCAAAACCGCATCGCGGGAGCTGGATCTGGCGCTGACCTCCCGGGATAAGGACAAGACCAAGACGTTGGAAGAAAAAATTCCCATGTGCGGTATCCCCTACCATGCGTCAGACGCCTATATCGCCCGGCTTATCGGCAAGGGCTACAAGGTGGCCATCTGCGAGCAGGTGGAGGACCCCGCCCTTGCCAAGGGACTGGTGAAGCGGGACATCATCCGGGTGGTGACGCCGGGTACGGTCATCGACAGCGCGTGTCTGGACGAGGGACGGAGCAATTTCTGCGCCGGTGTGTATCTGGATGACGATAACGCGGCGTTCTGCGCCTGCGATATCTCCACGGGACGCACCCATGCCACGGCGTTTTCCGGCGGGGAGCGTCTGATCCATCTCATCAACGAACTGGGACGGTTTACTCCCGCCGAGACGGTGGTGAACGAGCAGGCGTTTTTCGATGAGAATTTACATACGTTTCTGACGGAGCGGTTACAGTGCCATGTGGAAAAGCGGGGCGCGGCAAGCTTCAAGTTTGAAAGCTGTGAAAAGCTGATCCGGCAGCAGTTCGGCGAGGACGCGACACAGCGTCTGCCCAAGGACAATCCGGCGGCGATTCTGGCGTTGGGCGCGTTGATCGAATATCTCCACGAGACCCAGAAAACCGATTTGAGCCATGTGGACGACCTGGAATACTACCGCGAGGGACAGTTCATGGAGCTGGACCTCGCCACCCGCCGCAATCTGGAGCTGACGGAGACTTTGCGGGGCAAGGAGAAGCGGGGCAGCCTTTTGTGGGTGCTGGACAAGACGAAAACAGCCATGGGCGGACGATTGATGCGTTCGTGGCTGGAGCGGCCACTGCTGAGCTGCAACGCCATCAACCGCCGCCTGAACGCGGTAAGCGCGTTGGTAGAGGACAGTGTGGCACAGCAGGAGCTGACGCTGGCGCTGACGGGAATTGCAGACATGGAACGCCTCATCGGGCGCATCGTGTACGGCTCTGCCGGCGGGCGGGACTTGGTGTCTCTACGCACCGCCATGGAAAAGCTGCCGCAGGTGAAAGCGTTGCTCAGCGGATTCCACAAGGGGAGATTGGCAGAGCTGAACGAGCAACTGGATGATTTGAACGATCTGGCCGCGCTGATCGGTGAAACGCTGGTGGACGAGCCGCCGTTTTCCGTCCGGGAGGGCGAATTTGTCCGGGAGGGCTATGACGCCGAGGTGGACCGCCTGCGTGGGATTTTGCACGGCGGCAAGGATATTATCGCCAGGATGGAGACCGCCGAAAAAGAGCGCACGGGGATCCGTACGCTGAAGATCGGCTACAACAAGGTGTTCGGGTACTACATCGAGGTGTCCAACTCTTTCAAGGAACTGGTGCCCCAAACCTATATCCGCAAGCAGACGCTGGTAAACGGCGAGCGCTATATCACGCAGGAGCTGAAAAATCTGGAGGGCGATATTTTGTCCGCGGCGGAACGAGTTTCGGCAATAGAATACCAAATTTTTGAAAACTTACGGAAAACTGTGGCAAATCAGGCTGCCCGCATTCAAGCCACCGCTGCCGCTGTGGCGGAGGTGGACGCCCTCAACTCCTTTGCCGCCGTGGCGGTGAAGAACAACTACTGCTGTCCCGTGGTGGACGACAGCGGCGTGATCGAGATCCATGATGGCCGCCACGCCGTGGTGGAGCAGATGCAGAAAACCGCCCTGTTCGTGCCCAACGACACCTACATGGGGCAAAAAGAGGACCGGGTGGCTATTATCACGGGGCCCAACATGGCGGGTAAATCTACCTACATGCGGCAGGTGGCGCTCATCGTGCTGATGGCGCAGGTGGGCTCTTTCGTCCCGGCAAGGGCTGCACACCTGGGCGTGGTGGATCGCATCTTTACTCGCATCGGCGCAAGTGATGACCTTTCCGCAGGCCAGTCCACGTTTATGGTGGAGATGACCGAGGTCAGCGACATTCTGCACAGCGCCACCGCGGACAGCCTGCTGATTCTGGATGAGATCGGGCGCGGAACAAGCACCTTTGATGGGATGTCCATTGCCCGTGCGGTGCTGGAATACTGTGCCGATCCCAGGAAGCTGGGAGCAAAGACCCTGTTTGCCACCCATTATCACGAACTGACGGCTTTGGAGGCCACCCTCCCCGGCGTGAAGAATTACAACATCGCCGTGAAAACCCGCGGTGAGGACATCATCTTCCTGCGGAAGATCATCCCCGGCGGCGCTGACCGCAGCTACGGCATCGAGGTGGCGAAGCTGGCGGGACTGCCCCGTGAGGTGGTGGCCCATGCCCGTGCCATTCTTCAGGAGCTGGAAACGGAAGCGGGCAAACCTCGCACCGTGGCAGCGGAGGAAGATCAGGTATCTCTGGAAGCCATCGCCGAAGCCGAGGTCATCGACAAGCTGCGGCGGACGCAGGTGGACACTTTGAGCCCGCTGGAAGCGCTGAATCTGCTGTACGAAGTGAGGAAGAAGCTGGAATAAAACTCCGTAGGGGGTCGATGCCTATATCGACCCACGGGCGGATGTGGGCATCCGCCCCTACGATACACCAAGAGAACGGGAGGAAACGACCATGCCCGAAATCAGACAACTGGACAGGCACGTATCGGAGCTGATCGCCGCCGGCGAGGTGGTGGAACGCCCGGCAAGCGTGGCCAAGGAGTTATTGGAAAACGCCATTGACGCCGGGGCTTCTGCCATAGTGGCAGAGCTGGAAAACGGCGGCTTGACCTATCTGCGTATCACGGACAACGGCTGCGGTATTGCGCCCGAGCAGATGCCCGTGGCCTTTTTGCGCCACGCCACCAGCAAGCTCCGCTGTGCCGAGGACTTGGGCGCGATCGGGACGCTGGGTTTCCGCGGAGAAGCGCTGGCGGCGATTTCGGCGGTGAGCCATGTGGACATTTTTTCCCGGGAGAAGGGCGCCAACGAGGGCGCGATGCTCCATCTGGACGGCGGCGTAGCCGGTGAAGTGATGCCGACCGGCTGTCCCGAGGGTACCACCATCTGCGTCCGGGATCTGTTCTACAACACCCCGGCCCGCATGAAGTTCATGAAAAAGGACAGCGCTGAGGCTACCGCCGTGGCGGGCATCGTTACCCATCTGGCGCTGAGCCATCCGGATATTTCGTTCAAACTGCTCCGCGACGGGCAGGAAGCTCTCCACACCCCCGGTGACGGCAAGCTGCTGTCTGCCGTTTACGCCGCCATGGGGCGGGATTTCGCCCTGTCGCTTGTCCCCATCTCCGGCTGCGGCGGTGAAGTGAGAGTTGAGGGCTTTGTGACCAAGCCCCTTGCCGGTCACGGCAGCCGCGGCAAGCAGGTGTTTTTCGTCAACGGACGCTTTGTCAAATCCCAGCTTTTGACGGCGGCGCTGGAGGAGGCATACAAAAACCGGCTGATGAAGGGCAAGTTCCCCGGCTGTGTGCTGCATATCACCCTGCCCACCAATCAGGTGGACGTGAATGTTCACCCTGCCAAGACGGTGGTGAAGTTCGTGTCCGATAAGGCGGTGTTCGATGCGGTGTACTATACCGTATTGGACACGTTGGACGCGGAGAACCGACCCGCCCCCAAGAAAGAGGAAAAGCCGTTTTTTAAGACCATGACGGCGCAGGAGTACAAGGCGAAAGCGCCGGTGGAACAGCCGAAGAAGCCCGTGGGCAGCTTTGTGGTGAAAACGGCAGCGCCCGCGGCACAGCCGCTATATGTACATGACGTGGCGCCGCAGCCGAAGAAACCCTTTATCGCGCCTACGCCGGATACAAAAAAGAGCTATATCATCACCCCGCCGGAGCCGGTGGAGGAAAAACCGGTACAGGTGGAACTGTCCGTGCAGGAGACCATGGAGCCGAAAGGGGAAGCACCGTGGCGCATTGCCGGCGAGGTGCTGAAAACCTATATCATCTGCGAGGACGAGAACGAAACCGTGTGGCTTATCGACAAGCATGCCGCCCATGAGAGGATCCGTTTCGATAAATTGAAAGCCAACCGTGAGCCGCTGATGGCACAGACTCTTTTGACCCCCGTGGCGGTGGATCTGGATGGAGACGAATACGATGCGGTACTGAATCATCTGGAACTTTTGCGGGAGTTTGCCTTTGCCTGCGAGGACTTTGGCGGCGGCACGGTATTGGTGCGGGAAGTGCCGGCGGATATTCGGGTTGAGGACACGGCGGCGACTTTAGAGGAACTGGCCCACAAGCTGGTATTGGGTCGAGCCGACCCGGCGGCGGCAAGAGACGAGCTGCTGCACACCATGGCCTGTAAAAGCGCCATTAAGGCGGGTATGGTCAGCGATAAAGCGGAGCTTGCCGCGCTGGTGGAAAAGGTGCAGTCGGGGGAAATCCAGTACTGCCCACATGGCAGACCGGTAAAGTATAAATTGAGCAAATACGAGATCGAAAAGATGTTCAAAAGAGCGTAAGGGTTGTCCGCCCGCGGGCCGTCGGGGACGCCGGCCCCTACAAAAGTCATTCAGCATTCTGCACGTAGCATTATCTTCAACAGGTGGTGATTTTGTGCGCGTTCTCTGTGTCGTTGGCCCAACGGCCACGGGAAAAACGAAAATGGGCGTGGCGCTTTGCAAGCGCTTCGGCGGCGAGGTGGTGTCCGTGGATTCCATGCAGATCTACCGCGGTATGACCATCGGCACGGCGGCACCCACTCCGGAGGAGATGGACGGCGTCCCCCACCACATGATCGCCGTGGCAGACCCCAAAGAGAGCTGGTCGGTGGCCAAATATGTGGAGCGGGCAGACGCTTGCGTGCAGAGCATTCTGGCGCGCGGCAAGCTGCCTGTTCTGGTGGGCGGAACGGGTCTGTGGTTGGATGCGCTGGTACGGGGAAACGAATTTGCCCCCGGCTCACAGGGGGAGAAAGCAAGGCTGATGCTCCAAAAACGGCTGGACAGCGAGGGCGTGGCGGTTTTATTAGAGGAGTTGCGGCAAATCGACCCCGAAGCCGCCGCAAAGCTGCATTTGAAGGACGAAAAGCGCATTCTGCGGGCCTTGGAGGTCTATGCCCAAACCGGTGAGACCATTACCGCGCACAACGCAAAAACCCGGGAAAAACCGTCCAGATATGAGGCACTTTACATTGGCTTGGATTTTGTCGACCGGCAGGCTCTGCGGGACAGGATTGACAAGCGGGTAGATGCCATGGTACAGCAGGGACTGCTGCAGGAGGTGCGGGAGCTGTTGGCGTCAGGCCTGCCGCGGGATGCCACCGCCCTGCAGGCCATCGGATACAAACAATTTTTAGGTGTCAGCGAGGGACTTCTTACCGAAAAAGAAGCGGTGGAGGAAGTCAAGCTTCGCTCCCGGCAGTACGCCAAACGCCAATTAACATGGCTCAGGCGGAATCCGGATATTCATTGGATTTATTGGGAAAAAGAGCCGGATTTTTCCGCCGGGCTCCAAAATGCGACAGAATATCTCACCGCTCGTGGATTACGATAACCACGGCGGACGAGACGATCGTCCGTACATAGAAAAAGGAGTACAGACGATATGCAAAAGAACAATTTACAGGACATTTTTCTGACCCGCTCCCGCAAGGAGAACATTCCGGTAACGCTGTTTCTGGTCAACGGCTTCCAACTGCGGGGCGTGATCAGCGGCTTTGACTGCTTTGTTGTGGTACTGGATTCTGACGGCAAGCAGCAGATCATTTACAAGCACGCCATTTCCACCATCGTGCCGATGCGCAGCATTTCCCTGATGGAGGAGCCGGCACCCTAAAAAGGAGATCTTATGAAATCTTCCACGCCCATCTTCAAAATACTGTCCGTTGCGGTGTTGGTCGCCGCGGTATTGTACTTCGGGGTGCAGCTGCGGAACTATCTGGCTGACCCCATATCTACCACGCTGGTGCATGCCGCGACAGCCGAAGATACCATTCCCGTCAACGGTTACCTGGTACGGCAGGAGGAGACATTCTCTTCCTCAGCGAAAACGCTGTCCCACGAACAGGATGAAGGCGCCAAGGTCGGTATCGGGCAGATCATAGCTGTTGCCTATGACGATCCGGCGGCTTTGGATACGGTGGCACAGATCGGTGCGCTGGAACTGCAGCAGCAGCAGCTGCAGTTTGCTTTGGAATCCTATTTGGATCCGGATGCGGCGCTAAAGCTGGACGGCACCATCCATGAAGATCTGCTGGCAGTGCGCCGGGACATTTCAGACGGAGACTACACCATGATAGCGGACAAGCTCTCGGAGTTGAAAGCGGGTGTGATGAAGCGGGACTACACCTATTCTTCAAAGGAGGAGATCGAGGCAGCTATTGCCGACACCCAGTATCAGATGGAGGCCTGTCGGGCATCCCTTTTTCAAGCGGAAAAGATCTGCGCGCCGGCCTCCGGCACCTACTCTGCAATTTGTGATGGCTATGAGACGGTTCTCACACCGGATGAGCTGGAATACTTGAGCGCAGACCAGTTGGAGGCGGTGACTCCGAAAGAGGATACAAGCAATGTGGGCAAGCTGATTTACGGCGACCGCTGGTATTATGCCGGAATACTCAGCCGGGAAAACGCGGCACTTTTGGAAAATCGCTCCCAGGTGGGACTTCGCTTTGCCAAGGGACTGAATCTGGATCTCACCGCGACCATCGAACGCATTGGCGAAGCAGAAAACGGCAAATGCGTTGTGGTTCTGTGCTGCGACAAGTATTTGGCGCAGACCACGGCGCTGCGGCACCAGGCAGCGGAACTGATCCTCCGAGACTATGAAGGACTGCGGGTGCCGTCCAATGCACTGCGCGTCAGCGAGGACGGCACAGCCGGCGTTTACTGTGTGGTGGGCGTAACTGCCCGCTTTAAGCCGGTGAAGGTGATCTATCAGGGCGATGATAACTACGTTCTGGTAAAAGCTGCTGACGGCAGCGAAGGGACCCGGGTGCTCCGCATCGGTGACGAGGTAATCGCCGCCAGCGGAGAACTGTATGACGGGAAAGTGATTAGATAAGAAATCCAAAGAGAAAGGAAGCGCAGAAAATGCCGATTTCTGAGAACATTGCCGGGATCCGGGAAAAAATAGACGGTGCAGCACGCCGGTCGGGACGGACAGGTGCGGACATTGTATTGGTGGGTGCCAGCAAAATGAACGATGCGTGTGCCTGTCAGGAGGCTATTCGTGCCGGTATCGATGTGCTGGGAGAGAACCGCGTGCAGGAGATGACGGAAAAACTGGCAGAGAATGCTTACGCCGGCGCACCCCTGCATTTTATCGGGCATCTGCAGCGCAACAAGGTCAAGCAGGTGGTGGGCAAGGTGGCGCTGATCCAGTCGGTGGGCTCCATCGAGCTGTTGGACGAAATTGAAAAGCAGGCGGAAAAGCAGAATTTGGTGCAGGATATTCTGTTGGAAATCAACATCGGCGGCGAGGAAGCAAAGTCCGGTTTTTGCCCGGAAGATCTGTTTTCGGCGGCGTCTCATGCCGAAACCCTGCCCCACGTTCGGGTGTGCGGCCTGATGACAATACCGCCCGTTGCATCCGAAAAACACGGAAGCACACCGTATTTCGAGAAAATGAACGGTCTTTTTATTGACATCAACCAAAAAATGTATGATAATAGATTAAAATATCTTTCCATGGGTATGTCCGGCGATTATGAAGATGCGATTCGCTGCGGCAGCAACATGGTGCGTATTGGAACGGCGATTTTCGGCGCCCGCAATTATAACAGATAAATCGGGGAGGCGTTTTTATGGGTTTCATGGATGAAATCAGGAAGATCATTCATCCTTATGATGATGAGGATTATGACTACGATGACGAACTGGAAGAAGAGGAAAAGACAAGCAGCCGTCCGCTGTTTGATGACCGCAAGGAAGACCGCAAGATAGCAGAAGATCGCCACAACAAGGTGGTGAACATTCACGCCACCGCTGCGTTGAAGGTTGTTTTGGTAAAGCCGGAACGCTTTGAAAATGCCAGTGAAATCGCAGACCATCTGCGGGAAAAGCGCACGGTGGTTATGAACCTGGAATCCACCAACAAGGATGTGGCGCGCCGCCTGATCGATTTTCTGTCCGGTGTTGCCTATGCCGGCGAAGGGAAGATCAAGAAAGTGGCTGCAAACACCTATATCATCACGCCGTACAGTGTAGATATTATGGGTGATCTGATTGATGAGCTGGAAAATAGCGGCCTGTACCTATAAAGAAAAAACGATTCGGAGGGATATGCTATGTTTACACCACAAGAAGTTTCTGAAAAAACATTCCCCAAATCTGCTCGTTTCAACGAGGGTTATCAAATGGCGGCTGTTGACGAATTTCTGGACAGCCTGACAGAGGACTATACGGCGCTGTTCAAAGACAACGTGTCCCTCAAGGCAAAGCTGAAAGTACTGGCGGAGAAAATCGAAGAATACCGCAGCACCGAGGACTCCATGCGTGCGACCTTGGTTACCGCCCAGAAAATGGCAGCAAAACTGGTACAGGAAGCGCAGACAGAAAAGGAAAGTATGCTTGCTGATGCGCGCAAAGATGCGGCCGTGGAGAGGGCAAAGCTGGAGGCCGAAACGGAACAGGTGCGCCGTAAGATGGCAATGGCACAAGAGAATCTTGCCGATTTTATCAAGCGCTCTAACGATCTGATCAGCAGACAAAAAACGTTTTTGGAAGCTTTGCCGGAGATGGATGTGTCCCAGATGCGAGAGGACACGGTAAAACCTGCGATGACAGATATAGATGTTGAGATCCGGAAAGCCTTTGAAGAGGAGCCGGTACAGCCGGCACCGGAGGAGCCGAAAGAACCGGAGCAGAACAGCGAAATCCCCAGCGATTTTACGCTGAGCCTGGACGAATTGAAATTCGGCAAGAATTATAGTATCAGCAGTGAAAAATAAAGGGACAGCGGCTCCGTACAGAGCCGCTGTTTTTACCAAAGGAGGAAGCTATATGGCCAATAAGCCGATTGTTGCCCTGCTGTACGATTTTGATAAAACGCTATGCACAACGGATATGGAGGATTATACATTTATCCCGTCCTTGGGCATGACCCCCGGTGAATTTTGGGGGATCGCCAACAGCTTTGGCCAAAAGAATCACATGGACGGTCTTTTGGCATATATGTATACGATGATCCATGAATGCCGCAAGCGCAGCATTCGCCTGGATCGGGAATATCTGGTGCAGTGCGGCAATGCGATGGAACTGTTTCCCGGTGTACGGGACTGGTTTTCCCGGATCAATGCGTTTGGTGAAAGCCTGGGCGTGACGGTGGAGCATTATGTGCTATCCTCCGGCTTAAAGGAAATTATTGAAGGCAGCGGGATCAGCCATGAATTTCGGGAGATCTATGCCTGCGAGTTCTTCTATAATGAAGAGGGTCTGGCGTCCTGGCCAAAACTGGACGTGAACTTTACCAACAAGACCCAGTTTGTTTATCGCATCAACAAGGGCGTGCTGGATGTAGCAGAGGATCGCGCCCTGAACGACTCTATGCCGGACGACAGCAAGCGGGTGCCATTCACCAACATGATTTATATTGGTGACGGACTTTCCGATGTACCGTGCATGAAGATGATGCAGGCCTATGGCGGCCAGGCCATCGCGGTCTATCAGGACTCCAATCGGCCCGGCGTGGAAGAACTGCTGCGAAAGGGACGGGTAGACTTCATTTTCCCCGCCGATTACAGCGCCGGTACTGCTCTGGAAATGACTGTGCAGAACATCGTCCGAAAGATGGCGATAGCAGACGCGCTGGGAGCAGAAAAGAATCAGCAGATGAATCTGATCGGACAAAATGACCTGCCGTATCAGGAAACGCTGTTTTAATATCCGAATAATCATAAAAAGACCTGACGAAAGTCAGGTCTTTTTATGATTATTATTCTTTTGGGCCTTTATTCTTTTTCAGCAGCATAATGATGACGCCGATCAGTACAATGACCGCGACAATCAGCACCGCGATCCAAATGCCGATACCATTATCGCCGGTCAGGGGACTGGCGCAGGAGCTTACAGCAAGCGACAGCATCATCATGACACATAGTGCGAGAGAAATTATGTGTTTCATCGAATATCTCCTTGCCTAATACGATCTATCGTCAGAATACCACACGCCGCAGAAAGAATACAAGGGACTTACAGGTAGTTCAGCGGGTTGAGGAAGGTGCCATAGAGCTTGATGCGGAAATCGCAGTGACTGCCGCTGCTGACACCGGTAGAGCCCATTTTGGCAATCTGCTGTCCCTTGTAAACGTGTTCGCCCACAGAGACCAGCAGAGAACTGTTATGCCCATAATAGGTCTGGTAGCCGTTGCCGTGGTCGATGATCACCAGATAGCCATAGCCGCCCTGCCAGCCGGAATAGGATACCGTACCGCCGTCTGAGGCGTAGATGGGCGTGCCATAGCCGTTGGCAATGTCGATACCCTCATGGTAGGTACTGGCGCCTCTGATGCCGGTGTTGCGGTAGCCGAAGTAAGAGGTGAGGACACCGTTGGTAGGCCAGCCGAAGCTGCCGGTGGGGAACCAGGAGGGACGTTCTTTGGTACCGCGCTCCTGCAACTCTGTGACAGGCTGTAACAAAGTGACACTGGACACGATTTCTCGTTTGGTTTCCTGCCCGTTCATATAGGAAACGTTGGCGCAGACGTCTGCCTTACCGAAAGAACCCTTAGAGAGGACGGCGTACTCGCCTTGATACATGGTGTCGTTATCCTGATACTCCACATCGTAAGGAACATCCTGCAGATAATTCTGCCGCTCCACGTTTACCACAGTCAAGTAGGGCACTGCGTTGGAAATCGTCAATATATCGCCCACATGAAGAACAGACCAGTTGTAACCGGGGTTAGCAGCTTTCAGATCATCCAGACTCATGCCGAACTTTTCGGCGATGGAGCTGGGTGCATCACGCTCCGAAACGGTATAGGTGACCTCTGCGGTTTTTGTATCATTGAGGATCTCGGCGATATAGCCCAGGTTCATCACATAGGAAGCATCTACATACTCCTGACGAATTTCCACGTCCTCTTCAAAAAAGCACTCCAACGTATCGGGGGTGACATAGCCGATTTTGAGCTGTTCCAGCAGCTCCTCCAGCGCACCGTCATAGGTGGTGGCGACCACGGGGGAGCCATTCACATACAGCACATAGGCGTTTTCCACCTTGCCCAACTGGGAGGTAAGCTGTTGCTCGAACTCCTGGCGGGTCTCCATGATGCGGCGGGGCACGATCTGTACATCCAGCTCCAGAGAAGAGGTATCTACGGTATAATCCAGGTCGTGCAAAGTTTCTCGGGTAATTTCCTCAATATCAGAAACAGCAGCATGTACCGTATGCCGTCCGGATACAGTACCAAGCCGATAACCGGCAAAGTTTACATTCACGCCGATGGTAAAAACCGACAGCAGGGCACAGAGCGCGGCTACCGCCAATGCACCGCTCAAAAAGACGGCGGGGTGCAGACGAATGTGCTCAAAGATGCTGCGGATGGAGGAGCGGAGATGAATACGGCGTTTGCGGCGGAAATAGAGTTTTTCCTGCAAATGTCCCAACTGATAGGGGATCGCGCTCACAACAAACAGGAAGAATTGAAGCAGTGTGCTCTCCGATTCGGGGAACTGGTGGTGCCCGCCTTTGGATCGGCGATTCATATCGCTTTTCAAATCGCGAATGTTCTGGAATAAAGAGGGAGCAGTCCGCTTTCCCGGGGCAGGATTATCATGCTTGCCACGCAGAAACGACTTCCACTCTGTTAAGTTGTCAGAAAGAGAATGCCGAGAGTCAGACTCCTCTTTCGGCATCCGTTTCGATTGTTTCTGTGTGTTTTGTTTCATAAATCTTCTCGCTTATCATAATAGAAATCACCGTTCATATTACCGTGATTTTTAAATTGAGTCAAGTAAAAAAACTGTGAACACGGTCGAGGCGGAAACGGCAGAGCGCCGTTTTGCTGTGCCGCAGAATCCTTTTAATATCGGGTGTCCAGCTCATGTATCATGGCAGCCACGGCATTGTCGCGGCAATCCGGCAGCAGATGAAGACCGGGCAGGGATCGCACCGACTCGATCGCATTGGCCGGAGCAAAGGGAATGGCGGCGGCGCGCAGCATGGGAATATCGTTGGCGTGATCACCGACGCAGTAGGTGTGGGACAGATCCTTGCCCAATAGGGCACAAAGCCGCCGCACCATGCCGCCTTTGTTGGCGCCCTTGACGGTCAGCTCCAAAAGCGAAGTGGCAGAAACCACCACTTCATAGTCTCCGATCCAGGGTTGGCGCAGTAAAAGGGAATGGAGCTGCTCCAAACGTGTCGGTTCCTCTTCAAACAGCAGCTTGCTGATGGGAGATGGCGCCTCGTCAATACCGGAAAGCGTTACGGTGGGAGAATGGGTCAAATGCAGGTGGCGGGCTGTAATGTCGTTTGGATTGACGGCAAAAATAGAGTTGTCGTCATGGTAGATCTCATAGGTGATGTGAGGCATCTGTGCTTCCAGCTGATGGATATGTTCCCGGATCTGTTCCGGCAGAAACGCGGTAGACAGATATCTCTCCTGAAAAAAGTCGTAGATAGCGGCGCCGTTGAAAAGGACGGAGGGGCCGTTCATGGGAATCCCGACAACAAGGGGCCGGAATGCCGGCAGCGCACGTCCGGTGGACATACAGAAGGTGCCGCCCTCAGCCATAAAATATTCAATGGCGCGGCGATTCTCTGATGAAACCGGGGGGATTTCCCCACCGTTGTGCAAAGCGTCTTCCGTATAGACCAGGGTGTTATCAAAATCGCAGGCAATCAATACCCGGTCAAACTTGCCCATAGGTCATGCCTCCGATTTGCCACTGCTCTGTCCCCGCTTGCTGTGGTGCCTGCCGCCCCGATGGCGCGGCTTTTTTCGCACCTCATCAGCAGGTGTTTCTGCCGGTTTTGGCGGCTGGGGTACTGCCTCTGCCTTGTTTCCGTGCTGACCGCCTCTGCGATGGCGGTGGGAAGAGGACGACTGTTTTTCGCCGGTACTGGCAGGAGAGGAAGGAGCCTTTTCTGCCCGGACTGCATCAGTTGTATCGTTGTTTCCGCGACCTCTGCGAGAGCTGCGGCTGTGATGACGGCGGGAAGACTCCGCTGTTTCCGATGTGCTGTTTTCTGCCGGATCGGCGACCCATTCGGTAACGGGAGGTTCTATCTGTTCCACCGGTGCCACATAGCGGGCAGGCCGCTTATCGGGAATGGCGATGCCATCGCGGCTGCCCTTACCATTGCGTAGAACACAGATCTCGCAGCTGCGGTAGCAGGCGGAGGATTCCGGATGGCTGTCCAGATGGACTGTCACGGTTTCCTTCAGCGGATTGACATCGGCTACATTGCCGGGGCCGTCCGGTGTCAGAACGAAGGACTCCGGCTTCGGCAGACGGGATTGCGCGTCTTCATAGGCAGCCTGTTCATAATTCAGGCAGCACATCAATCGGCCGCAGGTACCGCTGATTTTGGTGGGGTTGAGACTGAGGTTCTGGGTCTTTGCCATTTTGATGGAGACCGGCAGAAAATCGTCCAGATAGTCGCTGCAGCAAAACGGCCTGCCGCAAATACCCAGGCCGCCCAACAGCTTGGCCTCATCACGGACGCCGATTTGCCGCAGCTCGATACGGCTGCGAAATACGCTGGCCAGATCCTTGACCAGTTCCCGGAAGTCCACACGGCCATCGGCGGTAAAGAAAAAGAGGATCTTGCTGCCGTCAAAGCTGCATTCAGCCCGCACCAGTTTCATCTCCAGCCCATGTTGGGCGATCTTCTTCTGGCACACCTCAAAGGCTTCCTTTTCCCGGCTTCGATTATAGGCGGCGGTATGGCGGTCGTTATCGGTAGCGATCCGCATCACAGCTCGCAGAGGCTCCACCACAGCAGTATCCTCCACCGCATGGTTCCCCTCCACACACCGGACGAATTCGGGACCCTGCGCGGTTTCCACGATCACGTCCATACCGGACTGGATCAACAAGTCCCGGGGATCAAAATAGTAGGTTTTACAGCCGTTGCGAAAACGGACGGAAATTACGGTTGTCATTGGTTTACCTCCTGTATATCGGATAGTATGGCGAGAAGGGCGCCGAGAATGTGTCCCACGCCTACATTGTAGTGACATTCTTTGGCGTACTGAGCCAACGTTGCGGTTATTTGCTGTATCTGCCGGTCCGAAAGACTGTACAGCGCCTCGACGCCCGCCTGACAGTCGATTTGCCCGGCTTTACCGGCACGCTGTAAAAGCACTTCGGCGGCAAGCTGCCAGGCACCCTGCAAAAGGGCCTGCAATTCCTCCCTCTTTGGCTTTTTGTTTTCCAGCGACACCATGTACTGCATCAAAGCGCCGGCCTTGCTGCTGCCAATGGCCCGGCACAGAGCAATCACCTCATCGGTAATGAGGATGTCGTCTTCTTCCCGCAGATCCATGAGTACACAGCGGGAACGGATGGTAGGCAGCAGGTCGTGAGCGGATTCGGCGCAGAAAACGAAAGAGGCATAGGCCGGCCCGTCCTCTACAATCTTCAGCAGCACGTTCTGATCCCGTTCGTTCAACTGGGAGCAGTCGGCAAACAGATAGATTTTACGGCTGCCCTCATTGGGGCGGATATAGACGTCCTGTTTCAATTCCCGCACAGTATCTACCGTCAGCTCTTTGCGCTCTCCGTCCTGCACGGTAATCACGTCCGGGTGGATATTTTCCATCACTTTACGGCAGATATTGCAGCGCATACAGGGCTTTTCGCTTGCCTGACACAGTTGTGCCGCAGCAAGATAGCGGGCCGCACCGATCCGGTCACCGGTACCGGATAAGATCACGGCATGGCTGATCACGCCGCGTCCGGCGGCGGAACGCACCCGCTGTGCAAATGTGCTGTTTTCCCTTTCGCTGTTTGTCATGGCACTCTCCTGAGCAGGTGGACATATCACTCCACTATAAAATCTTTTATATTTTAGCACAAAATTCGCCTTGCGTAAAGACTTTTTGTCCGGCGGGCGAAAATAAAAAATTCCCGAAAAGCGCACTGTTCAACCGCATTTGGGCATTATCACGAACAAAAGGCGGGCAGAATGTTCCAAAATTCAAAATTAGTTCCGAAAAGAGCAAAAAAACGGAAAAACAGCTTGCTTTTTGAGAAAAATGTGACTATAATAAATTGTTCTTACTGTTCAACCAATTTTTAATTATACGGAGGCAAATTCAATGAGCAAAAAGTATTGCTACCTGTTCACCGAAGGCAACGCCAATATGCGCGAGTTGCTTGGCGGCAAGGGCGCCAACCTGGCGGAGATGACCAACATCGGCCTGCCGGTTCCCCAGGGCTTCACCATTACCACCGAAGCCTGCACTCAGTATTACGAGGACGGCCGCAAGATCAACGACGAGATCATGGCCGAGATCATGCAGTATGTGGAGCAGATGGAGAAGATCAACGGCAAGAAGTTCGGCGATCTGGAGAATCCCCTGCTGGTTTCCGTCCGTTCCGGTGCCCGCGCTTCCATGCCCGGTATGATGGATACCATTCTGAATCTGGGCCTGAACGATGATGTGGTGGCTGCCATGATCGCCGGCAACCCCGATCCCAAGTTCGAGCGCTTCGTGTACGACTCCTATCGCCGCTTCATCCAGATGTTCTCCGACGTGGTCATGGAAGTGGGCAAGAAGTATTTCGAGCAGCTCATCGACGAGATGAAGGCCGCCAAGGGCGTGACCTATGACGTGGAGCTGACCGCTGCCGACCTGAAGGAGCTGGCTAAGCAGTTCAAGGCCGAGTACAAGTCCAAGATTGGTGAGGACTTCCCCTCCGATCCCAAGGTGCAGCTCTATGAGGCCATTCGTGCCGTGTTCCGCAGCTGGGACAACCCCCGTGCCAACGTGTATCGCCGCGACAACGATATCCCCTACTCCTGGGGTACTGCCGTCAACGTGATGCCCATGGTGTTCGGCAACCTGAACAACAACTCCGGTACCGGCGTTGCCTTTACCCGCAACCCCGCCACCGGCGAGAAGAAGCTAATGGGCGAGTTCCTGGTCAACGCCCAGGGCGAGGACGTGGTGGCCGGCGTCCGTACTCCCATGCCCATCTCCCAGATGGCCGAGCAGTTCCCCGAGGCCTATGCCGATTTCGTCAAGGTCTGCGACCTGCTGGAAAATCACTACCGCGATATGCAGGACATGGAGTTCACCGTGGAGAACGGCAAGCTCTATATGCTCCAGTGCCGCAACGGCAAGCGTACCGCTCCCGCCGCCCTGAAGATCGCCTGCGATCTGGTGGACGAGGGCATGATCGACGAGAAGAAGGCCGTGGCCATGATCGATCCCCGCAACCTGGATACTCTGCTGCACCCCCAGTTCGATCCCGAGGCCCTGAAGAAGGCCACCGCTGTGGGCAAGGCTCTGCCCGCCTCCCCCGGCGCTGCCTGCGGCAAGATCGTGTTCACCGCTGAAGAGGCCAAGGATTGGGCTGCCCGGGGCGAGAAGGTGGTTCTGGTCCGTCTGGAGACCTCTCCCGAGGATATCGAGGGCATGAAAGCCGCTCAGGGCATCCTGACCGTCCGCGGCGGTATGACCTCTCACGCTGCCGTTGTGGCCCGCGGCATGGGCAAGTGCTGCGTGTCCGGCTGCTCCGCTATCAACATGAACGAAGAGAAGAAGGAATTTACCCTGTCCGGCAAGACCTATCACGAGGGTGACTGGCTGAGCCTGGACGGCTCCACCGGCAACATCTACGATGGCGCTATGCCCACCGTGGACGCCAGCGTTGGCGGCGACTTCGGCCGCATCATGGCATGGGCGGACAAGTATCGCCGTTTGAAGGTCCGCACCAATGCGGATACCCCTGCTGATGCCAAGCGTGCCCGCAGCTTGGGCGCTCAGGGTATCGGCCTGTGCCGCACCGAGCATATGTTCTTCGAGGGTGACCGTATTGCCGCCATCCGTCAGATGATCTGCTCCGACACCAAGGAAGAGCGTGAGGCTGCCCTTGCCAAGCTGCTGCCCATGCAGCAGGGCGACTTCGAGGGCATCTATGAGGCCATGGAAGGCTGCCCTGTTACCATTCGTTTCTTGGATCCCCCTCTGCACGAGTTCGTTCCCACCGAGGAAGCCGACATCGAGCTGCTTGCCAAGAATCAGGGCAAGAGCGTGGAAGAGATCAAGGCTATTATCGCCGGTCTCCACGAGTTCAACCCCATGATGGGTCACCGCGGCTGCCGTCTGGCTGTCACCTATCCCGAGATCGCCGTCATGCAGACCCGTGCCGTGATCCGTGCCGCCATCAAGGTGCAGAACAAGCATCCTGAGTGGAACATGGTACCCGAGATCATGATCCCGCTGGTGGGCGAGGTCAAGGAGCTGAAGTTCGTCAAGGACGTGGTGGTTGCCACCGCTGATGAGGAGCTGGCTGCTGCCGGCAGCAAGATGCAGTATCTGGTGGGTACCATGATCGAGATCCCCCGCGCTGCGCTGACCGCTGACGACATCGCCAAGGAAGCGGAGTTCTTCTCCTTCGGTACCAACGATCTGACTCAGATGACCTTCGGCTTCAGCCGTGACGATGCCGGCAAGTTCCTGCCTGCCTACTACGATACCAAGATCTACGAGAACGATCCGTTTGCCCGTCTGGATCAGACCGGCGTGGGCAAGCTGGTGGAGATGGCCTGCAAGCTGGGCCGCGCCACCCGTCCCGAGCTGCATCTGGGCATCTGCGGCGAACACGGCGGCGATCCCAGCTCTGTGGAGTTCTGCCACAAGGTGGGTCTGGACTATGTGTCCTGCTCCCCCTTCCGTGTGCCCATCGCCCGTCTGGCCGCCGCTCAGGCAGCGATCAAAGAGATGGCATAAAAATGACAAACCTGAACGGTGCTGTCCAAAAGGCAGCACCGTTCGATTTTTTTCGCATTTTCAGGAATATATCTTGCATTTTTCCAAACAGGTGATATACTTAAATTACCTAATAATGTGAAAAAATGCACCTGCGTTTCTCGCATTATAAAATCAAAAAGGAGAAGAAACATGAAAAAGTACATCGCTCTTATTCTTGCACTCGTGATGGCTCTCAGCCTGGTGGCCTGCGGCAAGGAAGCTGCTCCTGCTGAGGGCGGCGAAGAAGTTGCTGTTACCAAGATCGGTATGGTTACCGACGTGGGCGGTATCAACGACCAGTCCTTCAACCAGGGTGCCTGGGAAGGCCTGCAGGCTCTGGCTGCTGCTGATTCCTCTTTCGATGTCAAGTATCTGGAGTCCAAGACCGATGCTGACTATCAGTCCAACATCAACACCTTCCTGGACGAGGGTACCGACCTGATCATCTGCGTGGGCTACATGCTGGCTGAGGCCACCCGCGATGCTGCTCTGGCCAATCCCGAGCAGATGTTCGCCATCGTTGATGATGCTACCAATGCTGATCTGGACAATGTGGCTTGCCTGATGTTCGCTCAGGAGCAGGCTTCCTATCTGGTGGGTCTGGTTGCCGGTTACATGACCGAGTCCAAGACGGTCGGTTATGTTCAGGGCATGGTGTCCGATACCATGAACCTGTTCGGTATCGGCTACATTGCCGGTGTGCTGGAGGCTTGCCCCGAAGCTACCGTTCTGCAGTACAATGCCAACAACTTCGGTGATGTGGCCGGCGGCAGCGCTGCTGCCAAGGATATGATCACCAAGGGTGCTGACGTCATCTATCACGCTGCCGGCGGTACCGGCATGGGCGTTATCAGCGCTTGTGACGAAGAGGGTATCTGGGCCATCGGTGTGGACTCCGACCAGTCTTTCCTGGCTCCCGATCATGTTATCACCTCCGCTATGAAGCGTGTTGACAATGCCTGCCAGGATATCTGCAAGGCTGTGAAGGACGACGCTTTTGCCGGCGGCGTTCATACCTATGACCTGTCCAATGGCGGCGTGGACCTGGCTCCCACCACCACTCACATCCCCGAAGATGTTCTGGCCAAGGTCGAAGATGCTAAGGCTGCCATTCTGGCCGGTACTATCGTTGTGCCTACCACCGCAGCTGAGTGCCCCACCTTCACTCTGACTGCCTAATTCACGATGAAACAATATTTCCACGGCGCTGCTCCAATCGGGCAGCGCCGTGGTTATAACAGGAGAAAGCCATGAATTTTTATCAGATCAAAAGTCCCCTCAGCCAAATCACCGAAGAGAAGATGGACGCTTATATCAGCGCTCTGTCTGTCGAGCTGGGTGAAAAACTGACTCGCGTTTCTCTGGATCGATACCTTCGTGACGATTTCAGTCTGCTGTATGTGGCTTCCGGTGGCAGTGAGGGCTATTTTATCGAGGTGTTCGAGCAGCTGAAGGATCGCCCCTGCATCATTCTCACCAGTGGTGACAGCAATTCGCTGGCCGCCTCCATGGAAATACTGAGTTTTCTCAAGCAGCACGGTGCCACAGGCGAGATTTTGCACGGCAGTATCCCCATGATCGCCCAGCGTATCAAAGCGCTTCGCGCTGCCTACACCGCCAAGGCCTCCCTCAAGGGGAAGAACCTGGGCTGTATCGGGAAGCCCTCCGATTGGCTCATTGCCAGCACCTATTCCACCAAAGCGATGATGGACAAGCTGGGCATGGGCTTTGTGGAGATCCCCATCGACGAGCTGCTTGCCGAGATCGGGAAAAAGAGCTGCCCCGAAAATCAGTACACCCAGGCGTTCCGCGCCAAGGAGTTTGACCGGGACGAGGTAGAAAAGGCTCTGTGGGTCTACGGTGCATGCAGACGCCTGGCAGACAAATATGACCTCTGCGGCCTGACGGTGCGCTGTTTCGATCTGCTGGATACGGTCCATACCACCGGTTGTCTGGCTCTGTCTATTCTGAATGACGAGGGCATCTATGGCGGCTGTGAAGGCGATGTGCCCGCTCTGCTGAGCATGGCGGTGCTGGGTGCCGTTACCGGCGAGCCTATGTTTTTGTGCAACCCCAGCCGTTTTGACACGGCGGCGGGTACAGCGGTGTTTGCCCATTGCACCATTCCTACCGGGATGCTCAAGGACTTTACCCTCAACACCCATTTTGAGTCCGATATCGGCGTGGCAGTACAGGGGACCTTTGACAAGGGCGAGTGCACCATCTTCAAGTGTGCCGGCGACCTGAGCCGTTTCCACGCACAGGAGGGAACGATTCTGGATATGCCCCACAGTGACATTCTCTGCCGCACCCAGATCAAGGTAGCGCTGGACGACTTCTCCTATTTCCTGACGGATCCCATCAACAATCATCATATTATCTGTCGCGGTAAACACGCCGAGGCAGTGAAAAACTTCTTCCAAATACTCTAACAGAAAAGGAGGCGAAAGACCTTGGCAAGAGAACATGTGGACATGAGTGTTCCCGTCATCGAGATGCGCAATATCGTCAAGTGCTTCGGCAATTTTACTGCCAATGACGGCATCAATCTGACTGTCCATAAAGGCGAGATCCACGCGATACTGGGCGAAAACGGCGCCGGCAAATCCACCCTGATGAACCAGCTCTACGGCCTGTTCAAGCCCACCTCCGGTGATATTCTTGTCCATGGCAAGAAAATCGAAATGAACAACCCCCGGGATGCTATCGCCGCCGGTATCGGCATGGTGCACCAGCACTTTATGCTGGTCCAGCCCTTTACCGTTACGGAAAATATTGTCCTTGGCACGGAGCCGGTCAAAGGCGTCAAGCTGGACATGGAGACGGCCCGCAAAAACGTGGTGGAGATCTCCGAGCGGTACGGCCTGGCCATTGATCCGGATGCCAGGATCGAGGACATTTCCGTGGGCATGCAGCAGCGTGTGGAGATCCTCAAGGCGTTGTACCGCGGTGCGGAAACGCTGATTTTGGACGAGCCCACCAGTTCCCTGACTCCCCAGGAGATCGTGGAGCTCATCAAGATCATGCACAGCCTGACGGCGGACGGCAAGAGCATTATTATCATCACCCATAAGCTCAAGGAGATCAAGGAGTCCGCGGACTTCTGCACCATCATTCGTCTGGGCAAGTATATCGACACGGTGGATGTGGAAAAAGTCACCGAGGACGATCTGGCCGCTATGATGGTGGGCAGAAACGTGAACTTTGTGGTGGATAAGCCCCGGCAGACCCCCGGCAATGTGATCCTTGATGTCAAAGATCTTCACGCGCTGGACTACCGCGGTGTGGAGATCCTGAAGGGTCTGAACCTGCAGGTTCGCGCCGGCGAGATTGTGGGTATTGCCGGTATTGACGGCAACGGCCAGACCGAGCTGGTGGAGATCATCACCGGCCTGATGAAGGGCAAATCCGGCCAGGTACTGGTCAACGGCACGGATGTGTTCAATAAGCCGCCCCGTTTTGGCTTTGACCACGGCGTGTCCAGCATTCCCGCTGACCGTCAGAAGCACGGCCTGGTGCTGGACTTCTCGGTAGAGGACAACCTGATCCTGCAAAACTACGGCGAAAGCCCCTATTCCGAGAAAAAGATTCTCAAGCGCAGCGCCATCGCCGAGCATGCCAATGCCGCCATTGAAAAGTACGATATCCGCCCTGCCGGTTGTGCCAAACGGCCTGCCGGTACCCTGTCCGGTGGTAACCAGCAGAAGGTCATCATCGCCCGCGAGGTGATGAACGACAAGGATCTGCTGATTGCGGTAAACCCCACCCGCGGTTTGGATGTGGGCGCTATTGAATATGTGCACAAATACATTGTGGAACAGCGCAACAAGGGCAAGGCTGTTCTGCTGGTATCTTTCGAGCTGGATGAGATCATCGGCCTGTCCGACATTATCAACGTCATTTTTGACGGCCGAATCGTCAGCTCCATGCCCGGCAAGGATGCAGACGAAAACACGCTGGGACTTCTTATGGCAGGAGGTAAGGCAGAATGAAAACAAAAAAATCTGTTTTTGAAATTATCTCCGAAACCCGTTTTATCCATATTCTGCTGTCTATTATCCTTGGCTTCGCCATCGGCGCCATTTTCCTGGCAATTATGGGCGTCTCGGTGGGACAGGCCTATGGCAAGCTGCTCAGCAGCGTGACGGGACTCAAGGGCGTCTCCTATGTGATCGTTTATGCGGTACCCTATATCGTGGCAGGCCTGTCTGTGGCATTTTCTTTCCGCACGGGCGTGTTCAATATCGGCGCTGAGGGTCAGTTTGTCATGGGCTCTATGGCGGCTGCTGTGGTAGGTATCCTTCTGGGCGGTCTGCCCAAGATCATCCTGATCCCGCTGTGCTTTATTGCGGCTATGATCGCAGGCATTATCTGGGGCGTGGTAGTCGGCATCCTGAAGACCAAGTGGGGCATCAACGAAGTGCTGTCCATGATCATGTTCAACTGGATCGCCTTCTATCTGTCCAACTTTATTGCCGGCATTCCCGCCATCAAGAACGAGGGTACTGCTGAAGCCACCCAGACGATTTCCGACCATGCCAGAACGCTTCTGGATGCCGATTTTATCAAGCGCGTTGGCCTTTGTCCCACCGCCAACTGGGGCATCATCGTGGCCATTATCGCCACGATCCTGGTCTGGTTCATCATCGATAAAACCACCCTGGGCTATCAGCTCAAGGCCGTGGGCTTTAACAAGAGCGCGGCGGACTATGGCGGCATCAACGTCAACCGCAATATGCTGACCGCACTGGCCATCTCCGGCGCGTTGGCCGGTCTGGCAGGTGCCCTGCAGCTGATGGGCATGGGCGGTCGTATCTCCATCTTCTCTTCCCAGGAGGGCTTTGGCTTTGCCGGCATCGTGGTGGCGCTGATCGGCTGCTCCAACCCCTTTGGTGTGTTGATTGCCGGCCTGTTTTACGGCGGCTTGACCTACGGCGGCAGCAAGCTGAATCTGGTGGGTGCGCCCACCCAGCTGATCAACGTGATCATCGGCACCATCGTATTCTTTATCTCCATCTCCATCATCTTCAGCTATTTGAAGAATGTGGACAAGCGCAAGGAAATGCGGCGCATCAACGAGAACGCATCGTTCCGGAAAGGAGGCCTGGATAAGCAATGAGTAATTTTATCAATGAATTGGGCATTATTCTCTATGCCACACTGATTTTTACCCCGCCCCTGCTGTACGCAGCCTTGGGCTCCTGCTTCTCTGAAATTTCCGGCGTCATCAATATCGGTATCGAGGGTATGATGACCGTAGGTGCTTTCACCGGTACTGTGGTGGCCTACTTTACCGGCAGCCCGCTGATCGGTTTTCTCTGTGCCGGTCTTGCCGGTATGCTGTTCGGCGCGCTCCACGCGGTAGCAACCGTCAAACTGGGCGCAGATCAGACCATTGCCGGTACGGCTATCAACATGCTGGGCCCCGGTATCGTGATCATGATCGCCAAGGTGCTGTTTGACTCCACCGATACCATCCCTCTGACTGCCGACCAGAAGATTCCCACGCTGTTCAAAGGCCTGTTCGACACCTCCACGGTGTTTGGCCGTTTTATGGACAACGTATTTGCCACCTATGCCTCCACCTATCTGGTGTTTGTGCTGGTGCTGGTGGTGTGGTTCGTGTTCTATAAGACCCGCTTTGGCATTCGGATGCGTGCCTGTGGTGAGCATCCTCTGGCCTGTGAAACCCTGGGCATCAACGTGATCTCCATGCGGTTCCTGTGCGTCAGTATCTCCGGTTTCCTGTCCGGTCTGGGCGGCGCCTGCGTGACCATGGCCATGTCCAACCAGTTCCGTCCCATCTCCATTGTAGGCCAGGGCTTTATCGCCATCGCCGCCGTGATCTTCGGCAAATTCCGTCCTCACGGCGCCCTGATCGGCTGCCTGCTGTTCGGCTTCTGCTCCGGATTGAAGGTGGTGCTGGGCGGTTCCTCCGGTGTGAATATGCACCTGATTTCCATGATCCCCTATGTGGTGACCATCATCGTGCTGGTGCTGTTTGTGGGTAAATCCCGTGTTCCAGCCGCCAACGGCAAACCCTATATCAAGTCGAAATAACCCGGTTGACACAAAAAAGGGGATCGCATTTTGTGATCCCCTTTTTCATATCGGTAGTAAGTGAAACAACAAATAAAACAGCGGCGAGAGCAGAATGGCGGGCAGAAAGTTGGCGATTTTCAGCTTGGTCACGCCCAGCAGGTTCAGACCCAGCCCGATAATGATTACGTTGCCGCAGCATACCAGCTCGGCCACCATGGCACTGTCGCTGAGTGCGTTTTACAAAAACCCTGCCAGCAGAACCAGCAGCCCCATACTACCGCCGAGAAAAACAGCAAAAGTATTTGCAATTACGCCTAACATATTGAAAAGAGCCCCCTGACGGTGCTATAATTTAACAAATTATAGCACTGCAGAGGAGAACTTATCCATGAAAAAAATCGACAACTGCGAAAATAGCAACACCCTGTTTCTGCTCCTGCTGGTGGGCATTGCCCTGTGTCTGGGCGGCTACCGCATTTTCAGCTACCTTTGTGAAGTGCCGGACTTTCTGCAAGTCCGCAATTTCATTCTGGCGGCAGTATGTGCCGTAATGCTGATCGGCGGTTTTCTCATTGCCTACCACGCTTTTCGCCGTCTGCAGGTTTTACGGGATCAGCCCCGTGACACCGACAGCGAAGAGGAACAACAGGACAAGGATCTGTGATAGAATGTTTTCAAGGAGGAGATTACCATGAATCTTTACGGCATCGAAGTTTCATTAAAACACAGCCCGGAGCTTGATCCGGATTTTTATCCCATCGGCCGATATTACCGCGCATTTCTTGCCGGCGCAAAGAAGCCGCTGGCCATTGCAGTCCAGCGTGCTGACGGCCAGATGGCCACCGTCCATACCTTTATCCACGGTACGCCGGAGCTGGCGGAGGCCGACCGCTATTATGTGGATCGGCTGGTCAAGACCCTGCTGTGGATGAAGGGCGGTTTCCGTGTCTATGTGGACGATGCTGCCATGGCGGAATTTCTGCAGGAGATTTACAGCGCCGGCGGTAAGCGGGACTTTGACCGGGTGTTTATGTCCCGGATTTTCGAGCAGGACTTTGAGGTCTGCTACACGGAAAAAGTGCCGGAAAGTGCCGATTCGCCTAAGGCAATGGGCGGGCATCTGGACGGCTGCCGCATCGGTTTCGATGCCGGCGGCAGTGACCGCAAGGTATCCGCGGTGTGCAACGGCGAAACGGTGTATTCTGAGGAAGTGGTCTGGTTCCCCAAGACCAATGCCGACCCGGACTACCACTATGACGGCATCGTGTCTGCGCTGAAATCGGCGGCGGCGCATCTGCCCCGGGTAGATGCGGTGGGTGTCAGCTCTGCCGGTGTCTTTATTAACAACCGCACCATGAGCGCCAGCCTGTTTATCAAAGTTCCCCAGGAGCTGCAGGATACCAAGGTAAAAGATATCTTCATTCGGGCAATCACCGATACTTTCGGCCCTGTTCCCTATTGCATCATCAACGATGGCGATGTGTCTGCACTGGCCGGGGCTATGAGCCTGGCCGATACCAGTGTTTTGGGTATCGCCATGGGCACCAGCGAGGCAGCGGGCTTTGTGGATGAGCAGGGCCGGGTTACCGGCTGGCTCAATGAACTGGCTTTCGTGCCGGTGGATGCTGCCCCCGATGCCATGGTGGATGAATGGTCCGGCGATATCGGCTGCGGCGTCAAATATTTCTCCCAGGACAGTGTCATCAAGCTGGCGCCCCGGGCGGGGATCGAACTGGATCAGGATCTGTCGCCGGCGGAAAAGCTGAAAGTGGTGCAGGAACTGATGGCCAAGGAGGATCCCCGGGCGGCAAAGGTCTACCGCTCCATCGGCGTCTATCTGGCACATACCCTGGCCTATTACTACGAGCTCTACGCCTGCCGCCACGTCTTACTGCTGGGCCGTGTCATGTCCGGAAAAGGCGGCGATCTGATTTTGGATACCTGCCAAAAAGTGCTGCAGGATGAATATCCGGAGCTGACCGGGAAGCTGCTGCCTGCCCTGCCGGATGAAAAATTCCGCCGTGTGGGTCAGTCTATGGCAGCCGCCAGCCTGCCGGAGCTTTCCTCGATAGAATTGTGAGTGAACCGAATCGGAGGACAAAGAAATGGACGAAAAGATGCAGGCGATCCTTGCAAGCTTTCAGCTGACGGGACAGCCGATCAGCTGTCAGCGCTATGGTCAGGGGCATATCAATGAAACCTATCTGGCGGTAACGGACAGCGGTAAACGCTATATTTTGCAGAAGATCAGCCGTACAGCATTTCCGGATGTGGCGGGACTGATGGAAAATATTGCGGGCGTGACCGAGTTTTTGCGGAAGAAGAATGCAGATCCCCGGGCCTCGATGCATATTGTAAGAACAACCAGCGGCAGTACCTACTGTCAGATCGGTGAGGATTACTGGCGTGTCTATGATTTCGTGGAGGGAACGGTGTCCTTGCAGGCACCGGAAACCGATCGGGATTTCTATGAGAGCGCGGTGGGCTTTGGCCGCTTTATCAGCCAGCTGGCGGATTATCCGGCGGCAACGCTCCATGAGCCCATTCCCAAGTTTCACAACACGCCGAATCGCTATCGCATTTTCCTGGACGTATTAAAGCGCGATCCGCTGGGCCGGGCAAAAAATGTGGAAAAAGAGGTGGAGTTTGTGCTGGCGCATCAGGAGGAAATGGCGGCGCTGCAGACCCTATTGGATCGTGGCGAGCTGCCTTTGAGGGTGACCCACAACGATACCAAGCTCAACAACGTCCTGCTGGACGAAAAAACCCATGAGGCGGTGTGCGTGATCGACCTGGATACGGTGATGCCGGGTCTTGCCGCCTATGATTTCGGCGACTCGATTCGCTTCGGCGCAGCCTCTGCCGCCGAGGATGAAAGAAATCTGGACAACATGACCATTGACCTGAACAAATACGAGACCTATACCCGGGGCTTTGTCAGCGCCTGCCGGGGGCTGACAAAGGCGGAGTTTATCTCTTTGCCCTTGGGCGCCAAGACCATGACCATGGAGTGCGGTGTCCGCTTTTTGACCGACTATCTGGATGGCGACCACTACTTCGCCATTCACCGGGAGGGTCACAACCTGGATCGCGCCCGTACCCAGTTCCGTCTGGTATCCGAGATGACAAAAAAGTGGGACGAGATGCGTTCCATCGTGGAAAAGAACAGATAAGCTATGAAAACTTACATCATTTCAAAAAACAGCGGCAGGCCGGTGTGGGAACAGATACCCGCTCTGGAGGTGTCGGAGGTGCAGTGGCTGCCGGACGTGGGGATCCGCATGACGGCGCAGCTCTGCTATGACGGCAGCGGCCTCTATGTCCGCCAGCGTGCCTGGGAACAGAATCTGCGTATGGAGGAAACGGAGCCTCTGGGTTCCATCTGTCAGGACAGCTGTATGGAGTTCTTTTTCTCTCCTGCCTGCGATGGCCGTTATTTTAACATCGAATGCAATCCCATCGGCAATCTCTATTTCGGCTTTGGAGCGGAGCGGGAAACGCGTCTTCGCCTGATCCTCAAAAACGCGAAGGAGCGGCTCGTTCTGGAAACAGAGCGCCATACCGATGGCTGGGAGGTGCGCTACCATATCCCGCTGGATCTGATCCAACTGTTTTATCCGGATTTCACCTTGACAAGCGGCAGACGGCTGACCGCCAACTGCTACAAATGCGGCGATAAGACAAAAACACCCCACTATCTGGCGTGGAATCCCGTGACCAGCGATACGCCGGATTTCCACCGCCCCTGCGATTTCGGACAAATGATGCTGGAGTGATTGACAGAAAGCGCAACATTTCACCGGGAAGCGCTTTACTTTTTTGGCGAAGCATGGTAAAATTAAATATACGGCAAAAACCCGCTTAAAAGGAAGAAAAGTCGAAAGACTTTCTTAAATAAAAAAACAAAAAAGGAGAACAAACATGAAAAAGTTTCTTGCACTGGTTCTGACTCTCTGCATGGTTCTGGCTCTGGTCGCCTGCGGCCAGAAGGCAGAGACTCCCGCAGAAGGCGGCAAGGTGGATCTGAACGTGATTGCCGCTCAGTACGGTCCCAACACCGCTGACTGGTGGGCCAAGTTCGTTGAGGAATTCAACGCCACCTATGAGAACATCAACCTGACTGTGGACGTTGTTTCCTGGAACGACATCTACACCGTGGTCAACACCCGCATCGCCAACGGCGAGGCTCCCGATGTCCTGAATATCGACGTGTTTGCCGACTACCAGGCTGACGGTCTGCTGCTGCCCGCCAAGGACTATGTGTCCGAGGAGACCTATGCCAAGATGTATCCCGCATTCCTGGATCAGTCCGTGGTTGACGGCGTTGTGTGGGCTGTGCCCGATCTGGCTTCTGCCCGTGCCATGTACTACAACAAGGACATCCTGGAAGCTGCCGGCGTGGAAGTTCCCACCACTTGGGATGAGCTGACTGCCGCCTGCAAGACCATCAAGGAAAAGTGCCCCGATGTGTATCCCTGGGGTATTGATATGACCACCGATGAAGGCCAGGCTGCCTTTGCTTACTACACCTGGAACAACGGTGCTGACTTCACCGATGCCCAGGGCAACTGGACGCTGAATGATGCCAAGGTCGTTGAGGCTGTGGAGTATGAGATCGGCCTGGTCAACGCTGGCCTGACCAATGATGATCCCGCCAACCAGACCCGTTACGATCTGCAGGATCTGTTCGGTGCCGGCAAGCTGGCTATGATGATCGGCCCCAACAGCATCCCCACCTATGTTGCTGATGGCGGCAACAGCGTCAACTACGGTTTCGCTTCCATCCCCACCAACGGTGATATCGACTCCTTCTCCGCCGGTGTTATGGATCGCTTCATGTGCTTCGACAACGGCTACACCGAGGACGAGCTGGCTGCCGTGACCACCTTCTTTGATTTCTTCTATGAGGATGCCCGTTATTCCGACTGGGTCATCATGGAAGGCTTCCTGCCCGCCACCATGGCCGGCGGTGAGGCTCTGGCTGCTGCCGATCCTGCTCAGGCTGCCTGGGTTGACATCGTTGGCTCCGCCAAGTTCTATCCCACTGCCAAGGCTGAGTGGGCTGATGTGAAGCAGGGCGTTATCAACGTGGAGCAGCAGGCTCTGCTGGGCGGCAACGTTCAGGAACTGCTGGATGCTCTGCAGACTGAGATCGCCGGCTAAGAGATCTGCCGCAAATACCTGGTGATTTGATGAAAAGGTGGGTCGGGACAGACCCGACCCACCTTTTCTTTTTACACTCCCGGAAGGAGATGCAGCGATGAACAAAAAACTATTGCGAAAGACCGAACCCTATCTGTGGATCCTGCCCAGCATTGTGTTGATGGCGCTGTTTATCATTGTACCCATCTTCAACGTATTCAAGATGTCCATGAGCAGGATCACCAAGGCGGGGCTTATCAAGGAATTTATCGGCTTTGAAAACTTCCGCAAGGTCCTGGCGACCTCCACTTTCGGCATGGTGTTGAAAAACACGCTGGTGTGGACGGTTTTCGTGGTGGTACTATCCACGGTGCTGGGCTTCATTCTGGCGCTGCTGCTGAACAATCAGTTCAAGGGCCGTAAAATTGCCCGCGCCATCATCGTCTTCCCCTGGGCCACGACCCTGGTCATTCAGGCCAGCGCCTGGAAGTTTATCCTCAATACCGACTATGGCGCGCTGAATACGTTGCTGATGCGCCTTGGCATCATCCACCAGTATATCAACTGGACCCCGACTCCTGAGGCTTATTTTGCCTGGGAGATCGCCTGCGGTATCTTTGTTACCGTACCTTTTGTGACATTCTGTGTGCTGTCCGGCTTGCAGAGCATAGACAGCAGCTATTTTGAGGCGGCCACCGTGGACGGTGCCAACTATCGGCAAAAGCTGTTCCACATTACCCTGCCGCTGGTGAAACCGCAGCTGACGGTTTCCACCGTTTTGAATATTATCTATGTGTTCAACTCGTTCCCCATTGTCTGGACAATGACCAAGGGCGATCCGGCCAGCCATACCGACACCCTTGTTACCTACCTATATAAGCTGGCGTTCTACAACGGCAAGCAGGGTGAAGCCGCCGCCATCTCCGTGATCGGCTTCCTGATCCTGCTGGTCTGCGCCGGTATCTACATGGTGATGACACTGCGAAAGGGGGAGGACTGATATGACATTACATCGTACCCCCCTGAAAAAGACGATTTTAAAGCTCATGCTCTACTTCGTCATTCTGGACATCTGTGTCATTACCCTATATCCCTATTTTGTCATGTTCTGTACTGCTCTGAAGAGCCGTGCGGAGATTTTCAATCCCAACGGAACGGTGTTTCCCATTACCGCCATCTGGTCCAACTTTGTTGACATCTGGTCAAAGGCGCCCATGGCGAAGTATATGCTCAACTCCATTCTGGTGGCCGGCGGCGCCACACTGATCGCCATGCTCTGCGGTATCCCGGCAGCTTACGCTCTGGCCCGCATGAAGTTTAAGGGGCAGAACGTATTCCTGGGCTTTGTGATCGTGTCCCAGATGTTTGCTCCCGTGGTGCTGCTGATCGGTATCTATAAGGTCATGATGATGCTGCATCTTACCAACAGCCTTCTGGGTCTGGTGTTTATCAACGCCGCATTCAATCAGGCCTTTGCCGTGTGGCTGCTGCGCGGTACCTTTATGGGCATCTCCGCCGAGATGGAGCAGGCGGCCACCATTGACGGCTGTAACCGTTTCCAGGCCATGTTCCGGGTCCTGCTGCCTGTGGCGGCGCCCGGTATCGTTACCACGCTGATCTTTGTATTTATCAACGCCTGGAACGAATACACCGTAGCCCTGACCCTGATCTCCGACAATATGCTCAAGCCGCTGACGGTGGGTATCAATATCTTTAACGGCTATAATATGATCGAGTGGCAGTATCTGTTTGCCGCATCCCTCTTCGCCACCGTCCCGGTCATCATTCTGTTCATGTGCATTGAAAAGCACCTGGTATCCGGTCTGACTTCCGGCGGCGTCAAGGGATAAAGTTACGACAAAAAAATCACTCCGAAACGGTTCCGTTTCGGAGTGATTTTTTATTTTTCGTAGCCGTTGGGGTTTTTGCGCTGCCAGTTCCAGGAGTCCCGGCACATATCATTTTGATCCCGCTCTGCCTGCCAGCCTAAAACCTTTAGGCTCTTGGCGGGATCGGCGTAACAGGTAGCCAGATCGCCGGGGCGGCGGGGCGCAATCTCATAGGGAACAGCGACCTGATTGACGGCTTCAAAGGCCTTGACCATGTCCAGAACGCTGTACCCGTGTCCCGTACCCAGATTGAAAACAGCTTCTCCGCTGTTTTTCAGCAGATAGTTGATGGCGGCAACGTGCCCCTTTGCCAAATCCACCACGTGAATGTAATCCCGCACACCGGTACCGTCCGGCGTATCGTAATCGTTGCCGAATACGTTCAGGTGATCCCGCTTTCCCACAGCGGTCTGGGAGATAAAGGGCATCAGGTTGTTGGGAATGCCGTTGGGGTGCTCCCCGATCAGACCGCTTGCGTGAGCACCCACCGGGTTGAAATACCGCAGCAAAACCACGGACCAGTCCGGATCGGCCTTGGCGATATCCCGCAGGATCTGCTCGCCCATGTACTTGGTCCAGCCGTAGGGATTGGTGCAGCTGCCGGTTTTGGAGGTCTCCCGCAGGGGCATCTCATTATCGCCGGAATAAACGGTGGCAGAGGAGGAGAAGATCAGCTTCTTCACCCCGTGCTTTGCCATCACGCGGCACAGCACCATGGTGGAACCCAGGTTGTTTTCGTAGTACGCCAGCGGTTTTGCCACGGATTCTCCCACGGCCTTGAGCCCGGCGAAGTGGATGACACAGGTAATGTCATACTGGGAGAATGCGGCATCTAAAACTGCTTCGTCCCGCACATCGCCCTGAATAAATTTGACAGATTTGCCGGTGATCTGTTCTACCCGGCGCAGGCTTTCTGCGTTGGAATTGCAGAGATTATCCACCACAATAGGCGTATAGCCGCTTTGCAGCAGCTCCACGCAGGTGTGACTGCCGATATAACCGGTGCCGCCGGTAACAAGAATATTCATAGCGCCCTCCATGTATGATAGACTGCTTCTATTTTAGCGGATAATCGAAAAAATGCAAGGAAACTTTTACCATGGAGAATTCTTCCTCTCCGGATTGCAACCGGCAGCGATTTGTGATAAAATCTAAAAACAGGAAGACCAGTAAAAAACAGGAGGCAAATAAATATATGGCGAAGGCAGCATTGGTGATTATGGCGGCCGGCATGGGCTCCCGCTACGGCGGCGATAAGCAGGTGGACGGCGTTGGCCCTAACGGCGAATATCTGATGCAGTACAGTGTCTTTGACGCAGTACGCGCCGGCTTTGATAAGGTAGTTTTTATCATCCGGCCGGAAATTTTGGATCTGATCAAGAAGATGTGCGGCAACATGGTGGAAAAGCTGAAGACGCCGGCGGGCAAGCCGGTGGAGGTGGCGTATGCTTACCAGACTCTGGATGACGTCCCCGATTTTTATACCGTACCCAAGGACCGTACCAAACCCTTTGGCACTCTCCACGCGGCCCGATCCGCCCGCCATGTGGTACACGAACCGTTTTGCGTCATCAACGCCGATGACTATTACGGTGTAGATGCCTACCGGATCATTTTTGATCAGCTGATGCGTCTGCAGGAAAACGAGGCTACCATGGTGGGCTATCTGGTACGCAATACGGTAACAGAGCACGGCACGGTGTCCCGCGGGATCTGCCATATTGCCGATGGTAAGCTGACTGACGTAAAAGAAGCCCTGAAAATCCAGCTCTTCCCGGATGGCAGCATCGCGGATATAGACAGCGGCGAACGGGCGGAACTGGCGCCGGATACCATCGTTTCCATGAACTTCTGGGGCTTCACCCCCGGAGCGTTTGCAGCGATGGATTCGTATTTCCAGGCGTTTTTGCGTACATCCGGGGATAACATCAAAGCGGAGTGTATGCTGCCCAACATGGTGGGCGAGATGATCGACCGGGGCAAGATGTCTGTCACCGTACTCCACTCCAAGGATCGCTGGTTTGGCATGACCTACCATGAGGATCGCGCCGCCGTAGCTGCAGAGCTGAAGAAACTGCATGCCAACGGTACCTATCCCAAGAAACTGGTGGAATAAGAATATGAAAAAGCACATAAAAATTGCGGTTTGCACCGCCTGTATCTTGCTGTGCCTGCTGGCAAGCTGCGTGTTGGCTTCGGCAGCGGCAGATATCCGGAATATTACCGTTGCGGAAACAGCCCACGGAAATGTGAAGCTGGAAAAATCCGGCGATGGCAATGTCCGTATCACTTTGCAGCCGGACAAGGGCTATCTGACCGCCTCTGTGAAGCTGAAGACGGCTGATGGCCAGTGTCTCAAGCTGGCTGAAACGGACATGCCCAATGTTTATACCTGTGCGATTCCTGAAACCGGCGCGACCCTCGCGGTGGACTTCCGCTACACAGAGCTGACCCTCTGCAAGGAGGAGCTGGCAATGAACGCCGGCAAAACCGCCTGGGTACCGGCCAAGCTGACCTACCTGGATGGGGAGCCCTATACAAGAGGCCCGGTGAAAAACGACCGTATCGTCTTTACCTCTTCTGATCCGGCTGTGGTGTCTGTGGATCCGGCTACCGGCAAGCTGACAGCCCACCGGATGGGTTATGCCCGCATTACCGCCTCTGCCTGTGCCGGTACCGGTGTGGACGATTACTTTTATGTCATTGTGGACGGCGACAAGGACAAGGTGGTCGGTACGCTGCAGCTGAATGCCTGGTTTGAAGAAAAAGTGGCGATCGAGCAGTTCCTTCTGGGCCACTCGTTCCTGGTCTTTACCAACACCAGCGGGGAAGATATTACAATTGATGTTTCTCAAATGTATGGCTGCCATATCCCTACGGCGAAGTATGCTGAAATAGTAAATACCTATGACGGTGTCGGCTATGACCCCGCAACGTTTTATTATGTGACCCGGGGCGCGGCTGCAGCAGATGAGAACGACAATGCTCGAAAAGCGTGGGCAGATGAATTGTTTACCACAACTTCCCGCGGCAAACTGCAGACCTATACGATAAAACCCGATGAGATGGTCACCTTTGACAATACCGGCGATATTATTCCGGAAGAGCTTATGGGCGATATGCAGGATATCCTGGATCGCTACGGCAATTTCTTTGACGAAGCCGAGATGCAGCGGCAGATACAGAATGGCGAACTGACCCTTTGCAGTTATGTGAGCCGGCTGAATCGTTTCCTCATCGAGCTGAGCTATGACCTGCATACCGGCTACAATCCCGTGAACGGTGTGGCGGATCACGGCGGCGAAACGCTGAACCATGCCCTGTATTCTCAAGCCTATCATCGAGATTATCGGAAAGCTGTGGGTTGTAAAGTGCCCGTTACCCGTGTCCAGCTGATGGCCATGGTAGATTGTGTCCAGTACGATACCCACTTCAATATCCTTGACGACAACTGTACCACTTCTGCGGCTGCCGGCTGGAATCTGGCCACAGCTGCCACCCCCAGATACCACATGGAAATCAACCGGGGCGGCATTACCAGCGCTCTTTCCGCTCCCATGTGGCTGCGAAGAGATATCGTTGTCCAGTCCGTCAAACTGGCCTGGGACAAAAACATTCAGTTCATCATGGGCATAGGTGTTGTCAAACCGTGATCCTTTGGCAGATCGAGGCAGATTGATTCCTCACATAAAAGGAGCCCACCGTACGGTGGGCTCCTTTTTGCGGGCCGCTGCTCTGTTCGAGTCCAAGCTTCACACGCAAAAAGAAAAAGCCACCACATGGTGACTTTTCCTTTTTGGTGGAGACTGCTGGACTCGAACCAGTGACCTCCTGCGTGTGAAGCAGGCGCTCTAACCAGCTGAGCTAAGCCTCCATATAACGGCAGTCCGCAGGGCTGCCGTTTTTGGTGACCCGTACGGGACTCGAACCCATGTTACAGCCGTGAAAGGGCCGTGTCTTAACCACTTGACCAACGGGCCGGTTGTCGAGGGTGGGAGAGATGCTGTGCATCTCTCCCACAATGGTAGCGGCGACTGGATTTGAACCGGTGACACTGCGGGTATGAACCGCATGCTCTAGCCAACTGAGCTACGCCGCCATGTCCTCGACAGGCACGAACTAATATAACACACGAAACACGCGTTGTCAACACCTTTTTCCGCGCTTTTCGCGGGAATTTTTGCAGAAGCTATTTCAACAATTCATCGTATGTCGTTTTCAAAACATCACGGATGCCACGAAGCTGCGAAGCCTGAATGTGCTGAATACCGCGTTCGATTTTGACAAGGGTTTCGCGTGTCATATCTACGCCGATCAGCTGCAGCTGACGTACCAACTCCGTTTGTCCCATATCCCGGGACAAACGAATTTCCCGAATATTTTTCCCGATAAAAATATCCTGTTTGATTTTCTGCTCCATACCGCACCTCCGTAGGACTAAAATAAGTCCGAATCTATCTTGATTTTACGGAAGTATTACGATACAATGGGACTAATATCAGTCCACGTGGCTACGGGAGGGAGATAGAATATGAAAGCAACATTAGAAATTGAAACCTTATTGTACGATTTTTATCGCAAGATTGGGGCAAACGTGGGCAAAACGCCGGAGCAGGTCATGGCAGATGCGCTATTTCGTGTAGCGGGGGAGATGTCCATGGAAGCCATTGCGAAAAAGAAACGAGAATAGATCAAATCGGATTGTTTCTGTAAAAGGGTAGAAATATTTGCTATTTAATGCTATAATACGCCGTAAGTGCAAAATATGGCGGCAGATGTGCCATAGAAAGCAAAAAACGGAGATATAAATCCTATATTTTCGGAGAGGGCTGGAGATGTACACGTTAAGTAACAATAGCATTGATAGAATTTCCGAAGAGATCACGTCCATTCTGAAAAAAGAACGGATATCGTCCCGAAGCTGTACGGAAATCAGACTTGTGGCAGAGGAACTATTGCTGCAATATCAGGAGAAGTTCGGGGCGGATACGGAGCTTGCGCTGCTGCATATAAAGCGTTTTGGAAAAACCATTGTTACACTGAAAGTGCGCTGTGAGAGCTTCGATCCTGCAGATACGATCTCCGATGAGGACTTTTGGCTTTGGAATGCGCTGCGGACTCTTGACTACGTGCCGACGTGGCGATATAAAAACGGCTGCAATGAGATCTGCTTTTCCGTCAAACGGGGAAGCCGTTTGCCTTCCTGGGCAAGTACGGTGATTGCGTGCGGACTGGGCATAATTTGCGGCTTTGTCGCTCGTCTGCTGTCGGCGGATACGCTTTCGGTGCTGCTTGATACGGTGCTTAACCCTGTTACGTCGGCTATCATGGGATTTTTAGGCGCTGTGTCGGGGATGCTGATAGCCCTGTCCATCCTCAGCGGCATTGTCGGCATGGGAAATGTCGCAACGCTGAATCGGCTGGGGGAAAAGCTGATTGGGCACATCATGCTGTGGATGGCCATTTTGACTGCGCTGCTGGTCTTGATACTCGGCTTGATCTTTCCGGTAAGCGGCGGCGGTGGAGGCAGCTTTGATTTCGGCTCACTTTGGGATATGCTCCTCGGCATCATCCCCGGCAGCCTTATCGATCCCTTCAACAGCGGAAATACGCTGCAGATCCTGTTCCTCTCTATCGTTGTCGGCATCATTATCCTTCGCTCTGTCGACAAGCTGGAATCGGTCGTCAAAATTGTGGAGGGGCTCAATCTGATCATTCAGGATCTGATGATGCTCATTCTGAAGGTCCTGCCGCTGGTGATATTTATCAGTCTGCTTGACCTGTTCTCCGGTTCGTCTGATATCCATCTGGGCGCAGTCTATAAATTTCCGCTGGTCCTTTTTATCTTGAGTTTCGCTTGGCTTGGGCTATCTGTCCTGCGTGTGTGCGTAAAGCAGAAGGTAAAACTGACGGTACTGCTGAAAAAACTCCTGCCTGCCTTTCTGATCGCTCTTTCCACGTCATCCAGCAATGCAGCGCTTACCACATCTATGGAAACCTGCGAAAAAAGGCTTGGCATCCATCCCGGGCTGGTGAGAGCAGGTGTTCCGCTTTCCCATTCCATCAATCAGCCGGCGGGAATGATACTTCTCATGGTGGGAACACTGTGCATGGCGCAGATGTTTTCGGTCGATATCTCCTGGACATCGCTGATCTCCATGATGTTGGCAGTATTCTTGCTTACGATAGCTTCACCGCCGGTACCGGGCGCATTTATATCCATTTTTACGCTCTTATTCACGCTATACGGTGTCCCCCTTGAGGCGATTTCCTTTATCATCTCTCTTGATGTGATAACCGATAGAATTGCCACACCGATCACGGTATCTTGTTCGCAGTTGGAGCTGATTCAGGTGGCAGATAAGACCGGAAATCTTAACAAGGATATTTTGAGAAGCGACAATGGGTAAGCTGCTTCCGGTGGATCACCAAACGAAGCGCAAAAGAAGTAAAAAGAAAGACGGCGAACGCCGTCTTTCTTTTTGCGTATCTCTTAATACATACCGCCCATGCCGCCCATGTCGGGAGCGGGAGCTGCGGGCATCGGGGGCTGGGGCTTATCCGCCACCAGGGACTCGGTGGTCAGTACCATGCCGGAAACGGACGCGGCGTTCTCCAGAGCGCTGCGGGTCACCTTGGCGGGATCCACAATGCCGCCGGCGATCATGTCACAGTACACTTCCTTGTAAGCGTCGAAGCCGTAGCCGTTTTTACGGCTGGACTTGACCTTCTCCAGTACCACAGAGCCGTCCAGACCCGCGTTGGCGGCGATCTGACGGATAGGCTCCTCCAGTGCCTTGGCCACCATCTTCACGCCGGTCTTCTCGTCGCCGTCCACGGTCTTCAGCAGAGCGGTGACAGCAGGGATGACGTTGACATAGATGGTGCCGCCGCCGGCCACGATGCCCTCTTCCACAGCGGCCTTGGTGGCGTTCAGCGCATCCTCGATGCGGAGCTTCTTCTCCTTCATCTCGGTCTCGGTGGCAGCGCCCACCTTGATGACTGCTACGCCGCCGGCCAGCTTGGCCAGACGCTCCTGCAGCTTCTCCTTGTCATACTCGCTGGTGGTGGTGCCGATCTGGGCGCGGATCTGAGCGACCCGGTCGTGGATGGCTTGCTGATCGCCCATGCCGTCCACGATGATGGTATTCTCCTTGGAGACCTTGACCTGACGGGCACGGCCCAGCATATCGATGGTGGCGTCCTTGAGGGACAGACCCAGCTCCTCGCTGATAACCTCGCCGCCGGTGAGGATGGCGATGTCGCGGAGCATCTCCTTGCGGCGGTCGCCGAAACCGGGTGCCTTGACGCACACCACGTTCAGCACGCCTTTGAGACGGTTCACCAGCAGGGTGGAAAGGGCTTCGCCCTCCACGTCCTCGGCGATGATAAACAGCTTCTTGCCGGACTGCAGCATCTGCTCCAGCAGGGGCAGGATGTCAGCAATGACGCTGATCTTCTTATCGGTGATGAGGATATAGGGATCGTCCACCACGGCCTCCATCTTCTCCATATCGGTGGCCATATAGGGGGTGATATAGCCCCGGTCGAACATCATGCCCTCCACGACCTCGCTGTAGGTCTCGGCGGTCTTGGACTCCTCGATGGTGATCACGCCATCAGCGGACACCTTCTCCATGGCCTCGGCGATCAGCTTGCCGATGGTCTCGTCACCGCTGGACACGGTACCCACCCGGGCGATATCTTCGGTGCCGTTGATCTTCTGGCTCTGTTCGCGGATGGCGGCCACGGCGGCCTCCACGGCCTTGGCCATACCCTTCTTCATCACGATGGGGTTGGCGCCGGCAGCCAGATTTTTCAGACCCTCGCGGATCATGCTCTGAGCCAGAACGGTGGCGGTGGTGGTGCCATCGCCGGCCACATCGTTGGTCTTGGTGGATACCTCGCGCACCAGCTGTGCGCCCATGTTTTCAAAGGGATCGTCCAGCTCGATCTCCTTGGCGATGGTCACGCCGTCATTGGTGATCAGGGGCGTGCCGAACTTCTTATCCAGAACCACGTTGCGGCCCTTGGGACCCAGCGTAACTTTTACGGTATCGGCCAGCTGATTGACGCCGGCTTCCAGTGCTTTGCGGGCCTCTTCGCCGCGCATAATGATCTTTGCCATATTTACTTGCCTCCTATAATTTGAGATAAAGGGGTACAGGGGCGTTGCCCCTGTTTTGCCACCGAAAGGTGGCAAAGAGTTTTGATTATTTTTCTGACGACATGTGCGTCAGAAAAATTCCGCGACTCAGCCGCCGTGGGCGGCGACACCCAGAGAACGATTTCTTCTGGGTGAGGGGGATCGCAGGGGGACGCTGTCCCCCTTGTAAGAACTTTACTCTACGATCGCCAGAATATCGCTCTGCTTGACGACGATGTATTCCACGTCCTCCAGCGTTACCTTGGTGCCGGCGTACTTGTCGGTGATGACCCGATCTCCGGCCTTAACAGCCATGGTGATGGTCTTGCCGTCCACGGTACCGCCGGGGCCCACGGCGATCACTTCTGCCACAGAGGGTTTCTCCTTGGCGCTTCCGGCCAGAATAATGCCGCTCTTGGTGGTTTCCTCCGCCTCGGTCATCTTCAACACAACGCGGTCAAACAGCGGTGTCAGTTTCATAGTGTGCTGCCTCCTTATATATTATTTAGAAAAAACAAAATCAGCGTTAGCACTCAATTTGCTTGAGTGCTAACGCTGATAATCATATCATATTTCTCTCCATTTGCAAGGGGGAAAAAGGAAAAAAAGGAAAAGTTCACAAAAAGATAAAATTTACTCTGCCTTTTCCCGGGCGGTAGCGTTGCAGTTGCAGCCTGCAGGCCCGAAGAAATTGACCTTACCGTCTGCCAGCCGGATAGTCACGTCGCTGTGGGTGACGCACTCACCGTCCAGACAGGTGACGATGTCGTTCTTCTCTGAATGGATCCGGATCACGGACGGGGTGGAGCAGCGGATGACATCAGGGTACTTGTAATAGTTACCCTTGGAGTATCCGCCCACCATTCGGATAAATCCGATATGGTTGACCCGTTTTACCACGAGAGTGTTCAGCACGCCGTCGTTCATCTTGGCCTCGGGAATGGGCATAAAGCCGCCGCCGTAGTATCGGCCGTTGCAAACCGCCACCAGCGCATAGTCGCCGTCCATCACCGAGTCGTCCAGAGTAATGGTCCAATGGTTGTAAATAGGCTTAAAAATAAAGTTTACCATCAAGGCGTAGACGTAGCTGCTCTTGCCGTCCAGCATAGGGCTTTCGCTGTACTTATGTACGTCCTTTGCCACCCGGGCATCCAGACCGGAGCAGGCGATGGTCAGGGCGATGCGTCCGTTCACGTCAATGGCATCCAGGGGGAACACCTGTCCGTCCCACAGATTTTCCGCATCAGTAAACTGGGCGGCCATCTCCCCAAAATTTTTCAAAAAGTCGTTGCCGGTTCCCACGGGGATCACGCTCATAGCGGCATTTTCAAACCCCACAATGCCGTTGGCAACCTCGTTGACGGTACCGTCACCGCCGCAGGCATAGAACCGCAGCTCCTCGCCGGTTTTGCACAGCTCTCTTGCCAGCTCCACGGCGTGACCCTGCCGCTTGGTCAGAATGCACTGCACATCCAGACCGTGTTTCTGCCGCAGGGCATCTGCCATGTCATAAATGCGCTGGCGGCTGTCGGACTTACCGGCGGTGGGATTGATGATAAAAATGTGCTTCATAGAAGTCCTCTCCTACCATATGTGTGGGTACGACATTGTCTCCGGATCTTTGCCTGTAGGTGCGGACGACTCTGCCCGCCCATATTTCCCATTGTATCAGCCCTTGCAAAAGAGAACATGAACAATTTGAAAACTTATCCGCAAAAGAAATGTAAAAAATTTACACCTTACCGTACATGAATAAGTCGCATTTGATCATACCGTTGTACAGCTTCCGTTTCTTGTCGGCGGGTCTGCCGAAGGTACGCTCAAACTCCGTGTGACTGCTGAGGATCAGCGTCCGCCAGCCGTCCGGCAGCGTTTTCCATACCTTGCCGAACTGACGGTACAGCTCCTCTGCCTCCTGCTTTTCCAGCAGCCGCTCGCCGTAGGGAGGATTGGTAACGAGCTGTCCGTATTGGCTGTCCCGACGGAAACTGTTCATGTCCGCCGCCTCAAAGCGCACCACGTCCTCTACCCCGGCCTTCACCGCGTTGCTCCGGGCGATCTCCACCGCGTGGGGGTCAATATCGCCGCCCCAGATGTCATAGGTGCCGTGAAATTCCTTATCCTGTGCCTCGTCGCAGGCATTGAGCCAGCTCTCGGTGGGGATAAAGTCCCACTTCTGGGCGGCAAAGCTGCGGTCAAGACCCGGCGCACGGTTCTTGGCAATCAGCGCCGCTTCAATGGGAATGGTACCGCTGCCGCAGAACGGATCGCAGAACGGATCCCGCCCCCGATACCGACTCAGTGTTACCAGCGCCGCTGCCAATGTTTCCCGGAGAGGTGCCTCTACGCCAACGGCACGATAGCCCCGCTTATAGAGCCCCTCGCCGCTGGTATCCAGACACAGGGCAACCTGATCCTTCAAAATAGAAAACCGTACCTGATAGGTTTTGCCCGTTTCGGGAAACTGCTCCATGCCGTAGTGGGCCTTGAGCCGCTCCACCATGGCTTTTTTGATAATGCTCTGGCAGGCGGGGACGGCGTGAAGCTGACTGGAAATGGAGTAGCCCTTGACGGGGAATGCCGCATCCCGGGGCAGGTAGTCCTCCCATGCCACGGCACGGGTACCCTGAAACAGTTCCTCAAAGCTTCTTGCCTCGAACTCGGCAAGCACCAGCATCACTCGCGCGCCGCAGCGCAGGTTAATGTTCAGCCGCGCGCAGTCGTCCAATGTCCCGCGGCAGAGGATTCGCCCGTTTTCCACCTGTACATCGGCAAGCCCAAGCCGCTTCACTTCGTCTCCCACCAGTTTTTCCAGCCCCAAAAGACAGGGAATTAGATAAGTAACCATGGTAAACCTCACAAGATTTGATCAAAGTTCAGTATAGCGCGCCCTTTTTCAAAGCGCAAGGAAAAATATAGCTGGCGCAACGTAAAAATATAGGGTATAATAGCCTTGTCAACCTCAAGTTGCGAAAAAAATCGAAAAACTTTGTGGATGCAACTTCAAGTTGATAGACAAACGCAAAAAAAGCGTTATTATGATACCAAAGAGAAACGGAGGAAACAACATGGCATTTGGTCAGCAGCTCCAGGAAATTCGCCGTCAGGCGGGTCTGACCCAGGAGGAATTTGCCGAGGACCTGCAGGTGAGCCGTCAGGCGGTGAGCAAATGGGAATCCGGCAAGGGTTACCCCGAGATGGAGAAGATCCTGTATATCTGCAAGCGCTATGGGGTATCCATGTCCCGGCTTTTTGATGAGGAGACCCCCGCAGCTCCTGTGAAAGAGGCCACATCTCTGCCAAAAAAAAGACTGCATACCTCCGTCAACTCTTTCATCAACAACCTGTCGCCGAAGAACAAAGGCCTGGCGATTGCCGCCATCGTGAGCATCGCCGTGCTGACGCTGTTCATCGGTGCATGCCTGAGAGGAGGTACCTATGACATGACATTGTATATTTGGATCGGTGCCATCGTTCTGTTCGGCATCGTGGAAGCTGCCACGGCAGGACTGACGTCCATCTGGTTTGTTCTGGGCAGTATCGCGGGACTGATCGCTGCTATCTGCGGCGGCAAGATCTGGCTGCAGGTGGTTCTGTTCTTTGCGGTGTCCATTGTGGCGCTGGCAGCCACCCGGCCTCTTGTCCGCCGCTTCAATGCCAAGGGTGTTCAACCCACCAATTTGGATACGGTCATCGGTCAAACGGCTCGGGTCACCGAGGATATTGACAATGCCGTCCCCACCGGTGCGGTATATATTCAGGGCAAAACCTGGTCTGCCCGCAGCGAGGATGAAACCGCCATTCCCACCGGCACCATGGTTACCGTGGTGCGTATGGAGGGCGTGAAATTGTACGTAAGATAATTTCCCATCAACATTTTATTTTATAGGAGGAAGCATTATGGGTCCGTATATCGCATTAGGCGCACTTGTCGTTATCGTTTTGGTCGTTGTGGTCAGCAACATTCATGTGGTACAGCAGTCCAAGGCATACGTGGTAGAGCGTTTGGGTGCATTCCACAGTGTGTGGGGCACCGGTCTCCATGTCAAGATGCCGTTCATTGAACGGGTGGTGAAAAAGGTCTCCCTCAAGGAGCAGGTGGCGGACTTCGATCCTCAACCCGTTATCACCAAGGACAACGTCACCATGCAGATCGACACCGTCATCTATTTCCAGATCACCGACCCCAAGCTGTACACCTACGGCGTGGAGTATCCCATGAGCGCCATCGAGAATCTGACCGCCACCACCCTGCGTAATATTATCGGTGATATGGAGCTGGATCAGAGCCTTACTTCCCGTGATATTATCAACGCCAAGATGCGCAGCATTCTGGACGAAGCCACCGACCCCTGGGGCATCAAGGTCAACCGCGTAGAGCTGAAGAACATTCTGCCTCCCAAGGAGATCCAGAACGCCATGGAAAAGCAGATGAAGGCCGAGCGTGAACGCCGTGAGTCCATCCTGCAGGCCGAGGGTCAGAAGGCCAGCCAGATCCTGGTGGCAGAAGGTGAAAAGCAGTCCGCCATCCTCCGTGCCGATGCCGCCAAGCAGGCCCGCATCATGCAGGCCGAGGGTGAAGCCGAAGCCATCATGAAGGTGCAGCAGGCCATGGCCGACTCCCTGAAGCTCTTGAATGAGTCCGCTCCCAACGATCAGGTCATCAAGCTGAAAGCGCTGGAGGCCATGCAGAAGGTGGCGGACGGTCAGGCCACCAAGATCATCATCCCCAGCGAACTCCAGGGTCTTGCCGGTCTTGCCGTCGGCATCACCGAAGCTGCCAAAGACAAATAAAATCGTAGGGGCCGGCGTCCTCGACGGCCCGCATTGTAGGGCGGCCCTTGCGGCCGCCCGCCGCTATAAGGAGAAACACCATGGCCAAGGACAAGCGTTTTGAGCGAATTTATAAACAGGGCGGGCTGGATGCCTGCGAGATTTTGGTGGACAGGGAGACAGGTGTGCAATATCTCTTTCGTGCCAGCGGCTATGCCGGCGGTCTGACGCCTCTGCTGGATGCTCAGGGCAACCCGGTCATCACACCGGTACATCACAAAACCAAGGGCCCCGAATTTTAAGGAGGACACTTTATGAGTACCGTTACTATTACCATGCGCGGCAACAAGCGGCAAGAATTCGGCAAAATTGCGGAAGATTTGCGGAAAGAATTGACAGCAGAGATGGAAAATATCCGGGTATTTTCCCGGGGCACAGAGGGAAATCAGGCGGTCCTGTTCAGCGGCGAAAAATACTTTTTCCGCAACAATAGCTACGCCAGCCTGAACATTCTGTTCACAGAGTTTGATGGGGTGCAAACCGCAGATATCATTGGCTCCGGCGGCGGTGAGGGCCTGTTCAATATCAGTTGGTTTGCCAACTCTGATCTGGCCGACAGTGCAGAAAAAATCCTGCAAAAGTATGGATTTACCACCGTGGAAGAAAGCAGATAAAAAGCACGCCTGACGTGCCGCGTCAGGCGTGCTTTTTATACCAATTTATTCTCTAGCGTCCCGATTCCTTCGATGCCCACCTCCACCACGTCGCCGGGCTTCAGCCAGTTTTTCTGATCGGCGGGATAGCCCATCATCACGCCGCTGGGGGTGCCGGTAAAGATCACGTCTCCGGCTTTCAGCGGAATGCGGGGCATAATGTAGTCCACGATCTCCTGCGGAGGGAAGATCAGGTCGTCAATGCGGGAGTTCTGCCGCAGCTCGCCGCCTACCCGGCAGGTGATGGCGGCGTCCTTGGGCAGTTCCTCCCACATCACCGCATAGGGCCCGATGGGGCCGAAGCCGTCATAGCTCTTGCCGCACAGCCATTGGGTGGTGGCGGTCTGCCACTCCCGGATGGACAGATCGTTTCCGCAGGTGGCGGCGAAGATCCTGCCGCCCTCGCCCATAATCAGCACCAGTTCTGCCTCATAGTCGATTTCTTCCGCCTGAGGGAGAGAGATCTCCTGTTGGTGCGCTGCCAATGCGTTGGGCATCTTGCAGAACACCGTGGGATTCTCCGGCAGCGCCATACCGGTCTCCAGCGCATGGGCGCGGTAGTTCAGACCGATGCACAAAATCTTCTCCATACCGGTGACGATGGGCGCAAAAACGATGCTCTTTTCGTCCACCAGCGGGGCGGTCAAACGCCGCAGAGCGTCGGGATTTTCCATGCGGCACAGCTCCAGCATGGTGCGGGGCATTCCCGCATTGGCGCCTACGTCGATGATACCCTTTTCCGTCACGATGCCCAGCGCCGGGGCGTTATCTTTCATAAACTGTACGAATTTCATCGAAGCTCTCCCTTTCTCTGTAGGGGCCGGCGTCCCCGACGGCCCGCGTTTTGTTGACTACCGGCGGGACGTCCGGAGGCCGTCCCCTACAACCTCCTGCAGGAGCGCCGTTTTCCGTCATAGAGCGTACCGCCTTTTCAACCGTCGGCAAATTCCAATGTCGACACATTCATTTTGCATTTAGGATTCGGCATTCAGCATTTTCACAGCACCGTGATCATGGGAATGACCATGGGATTGCGCCGCATCTTCTTATAAAGGTAATTGGATACCGCATTCCGCACGGCGCGGTATACCTCGTTTTCGTCCCGGCGTTTTTTGTTGGGCAGCTTTTCCACCGCCTCTATGGCCACATGCCGCAGCTCCTGCAAAAGGGTCTCGGACTCCTTGACGTACACAAAGCCCCGGGTCACGATCTCCGGCTCGCACAGAAGCTGGCGATCCCAGCTGGACAGGGTGATGCCCACCACTACCATGCCGTCCTGCGCCAGCAGCTTGCGGTCATTTAAGACCACGCTGCCCACCTCGCCCACGCCGGAGCCGTCCACCAGCACCTCCCCGGCCTGTACGGCGGTCTCGCACTTCATGTGCTTGGTGGTCAGTTCAATGACGCTGCCGTTCTGGGCGATGCACACGTCGTCGGGCTTCATGCCCATGGAAACCGCCACTCGCTTGTGGATCTGCAGCATCCGCTGCTCGCCGTGCAGGGGGATAAAGAAACGGGGCTTGGTCAGTGCGTGGATGATCTTCAGCTCCTCCTGACAGGCGTGGCCGGACACGTGGAGCATATCCGCCTTGTCGTAGACTACCTCCACGCCCTTGCGGAATAGCTCGTTGATGACCCGTCCCACCTCCACTTCATTGCCGGGAATGGCACTGGCGGAGATGATGACCTTGTCACCGGGGCCGATGTCCACCTGCTTGTGGCTGCCAAAGGCCATACGGTACAGGGCACTCATCTCCTCGCCCTGTGAGCCGGTGGTCACAATGACCTGCTGCTTCAAGGGAAGCTGCTGCAGCTTGCTCAGCTCCATCAGCGTCCCCTTGGGGACCTTCATATAACCCAGCTCCGTGGACACCTTCATGATGTTCTCCATGCTCCGGCCGGTCACGGCCACCTTCCGCCCGCAGGCGGCAGCGGCGTCGATGACCTGCTGGATCCGGTGGACGTTGCTGGCAAAGGTGGTGACGATGATGCGCTCCTTGCAGCCGGTGAACTGCCGCTTGAAGGTGGCACCCACCGCACTCTCGGACATGGTGTACCCGGGTCGCTCCACGTTGGTGGAGTCTGCCAGCAGTGCCAGGACGCCCTCCCGGCCCAGCTGTCCGAACCGGGCCAGATCAATCACCTCCCCGTCGATGGGGGTGGAGTCGATCTTGAAGTCGCCGGTGTGGACCACCGTGCCCATATTGGTGTGGATGGCAAAGGCCACCGAGTCAGCGATGGAGTGGTTCACGTGGATGAACTCCACCTGAAATTTACCCGCCTTCACCGTCTGCCCGGCCTCCACCGTGATGAGCTTGGTAGAGCCGACAAGCCCGTGCTCCTGCAATTTCAGCTTGATGAGCCCCGCGGTCAGGCGGGTACAGTAGATGGGCATATTGACCTGCTTGAGCACATAGGGAATGGCGCCGATGTGATCCTCATGCCCGTGGGTGATGAAAAGGCCCCGCAGGCGCTTGTGGTTCTGCACCAGAAAGCTCACGTCGGGGATGACGCAGTCGATGCCGTACATATCATCGCCGGGGAACGCCATGCCGCAGTCTACCACGATGATCTCACCGCCGTATTCATAGGCGGTCATGTTCTTGCCGATCTCATTCAGACCGCCAAGAGGAATAATTTTCAGTTTTTCAGCCATAAATACTCCTTACTTTTCAAAGCAGACGCAACAAAACAAAGGCGTACCACATGCCAACAGCCCTGTTTCGCTGCCGAAAAAGTGGTAAATCGCCTGAAATGCCGCGTATTTGGTTGTCATTTGACGCAAAACACATGCTTTGCGGAAGAAACAAAAATGTGCAGAATTTGCTGCATGTTAAACTAAGTATAGCACAAACGGTTCCTTTTGTACACCCCAAACTTTTCGACAGGTTTTGTCTGTCATTACTGAATAAAATACAAATCGCAGTTGTATAAGGTAAAATAGTATGCTATAATAAATTATTAATTTGGAGAGGTATGCCATCGAAAAGGAGGGACGCCCCTTGAATAAAAAGCTGATTCGCGGATTCCGCACCAATATGGCGCTATCCTGCATTTGCCTGATCGCCTTTACCCTGATCACTGTACCGTTCAGCATCAAACTGGCCGTTGCCGAAGCATTGATATCGGCGCTGGTGATCTATGTCAGCGTGCGCCGGAACAGGATAGCGCAGAAAAGCGTGCGCCAATATCTGGACAGAGTCAACGGCGGCATGGACAGTGCCCGTTCCAGCAACCTGCTGTATGCACCGCTGCCCATGCTGGTGTTCGATCTGAACGGCGAGGAGATCCTGTGGGGTAACGATGCCTTTGTGACGCTGACGGATCGACAGGAGAAGCTGTTTGAATCCACACTATTCGATGTGATTCCCAGTCTGGATACCCATTGGCTTCTGGAGGGGAAACGGGAGTGCCCGGAGCTGGTAAACTGGAATGACCGGGTGTACCGGGTGTTCGGCAGCTTGAGCCGTGGTGAAGACATGGGCGGCAGCAGCCCGTTGGCAACTCTTTACTGGATGGATGTAACGGAAAGCGAGAAGATGCGGCAGACTCTGGAGCTGACCCGGCCTGTGGTTGGCATCATCATGGTGGACAACTATGAAGAACTGATGAAGGCCTGTCCTGAAGGAAAACGGAGTGCCTTAACGGCAGAGCTGGAAGCGAAGCTCAATACGTGGGTGGACAATTCCGGCGGCCTGCTGCTGCAATATGATCGAGACCGCTACCTGTATATTTTTGAGGAAAAGGACTATTCCGCCTACGCCGAACAGCACTTTGACCTGTTGGAGAAAGTGCGCGAAGTGGAAAGCGGCGGAGTAAACGCCACATTGTCTGTCGGTATCGGCAGAGATGATGACAGCTTTGATGCCCTGTTCAAGAAAGCGGGCATGGCGCTGGAGATGGCCTTGTCCCGCGGCGGCGATCAGGCGGTTATCAAGGATCGAAACAACTTTGAATTCTTCGGCGGACGTTCAAAGGCCACCGAGAAACGCACCAAGGTGAAATCCCGGGTAATGGCAAACGCTCTGAGCGACTTGATGGAAGATGCTAAGCATATTTATGTCATGGGTCACAAATATGCAGATATGGATTCCCTCGGTGCAGCGGCAGGTATTTGCAGCATTGCCCGCAAACTGGGGAAAAAGTGCCAGATCGTCATTGACACGGAAAACAACGCCGCCCACCCCATTCTGCGCCGCTTGCAGGAGCAGAGCGAATATGCAGGTGCTTTTATCACCGGCGATACCGCATTCCTGCACGCACAGCCGGGTACGCTTTTGATCGTGGTGGATACCAACCGGCCGGGCAGCGTGGAAAATGAAGAACTGCTGGAGAGCTGCAACCGGGTGGCGGTGATTGACCACCATCGGCGGGGAACCAGTTATATTGAAAAAATGGCGCTGAATTACCATGAGCCCTATGCCAGCTCTGCCAGCGAACTGGTGACGGAGCTGATACAGTATCTGCTGGAGCCTGCCGATGTTCTGCAGGCAGAGGCAGAGGCACTTTTGGCCGGTATCGTGCTGGATACCAAGAACTTTACCAACCGCACCGGCGGCCGTACCTTCGAGGCGGCAGCCTATCTGCGCCGTGCCGGCGCCGATACCCAGGACGTGCAGCGTATGTTCCAAAGCGACCTCAAGACTATGATCGACCGCTATGCCATTATGCGCCAGGCGGAGATCGTCCATGGAAATATTGCCGTTGTAGCTAAGAATGAAGCCTATGAGAGGGTTACAGCGGCCAAGGCCGCAGATGAACTGCTGACCATTCAGGGAGTGGATGCATCCATCGTTGCCTACAAGAAAGACGGCGGCGTATACATGTCTGCCCGCAGCCTGGGTGAGATCAATGTGCAGGTGATCCTGGAGGCATTGGGCGGCGGCGGCAACTCTACCACCGCCGGCGGCTATGTGCCGGATACATCGGTGGATGAGGTCAAAGAAAAACTGATTGAGGCCATCGAAAACTATTTTGCAAATTAACCGAAAAGGAGAAAATACCATGAAGATCATTTTGACACAGGACATCAAGGGCAAAGGCAAAAAAGGGCAGATGATCGAGGCGGCGGAAGGATATGCCCGCAACTTTCTGATCCCCAAGGGCCTTGCCGTTTTGGCCACCGCCGATGCGGTGAATACCATGAATCTGCGGGATAAGGCCAAGGCAAAAGCAGATGCCGAAGCCAAAGCTGCCGCTGAGGAGATCGCGGCTAAGCTTAAGGAGTGCCAGGTCAAGATCGCGGCCAAGGGCGGCGAGGGCGGCAAGCTGTTCGGCGCCGTTACCGGAAAGGAAATCTCTGCTGCGCTGAAAGAACAGTACGGTATGGATATCGACCCCAAGAAGCTGGTGCTCGCGGACCCCATCAAGTCTTTCGGTTCCCATGAAGTCAAGGCCAAGCTGGGCTTTGAGATCAGCGGCACGGTATATGTGCTGGTGGTCGAGGAAAAATGAAGAATGAAGAATGAAGAATATTTTTCATTTTTCATTCTTCACGCTTCATTTTATCGAGGAGGTCAACGCTATGGCTATGGATGAATTGCTGAGCCGTGCCATGCCACATGATGCACAGGCAGAGCAGGCGGTTTTGGGCGCCATGCTTATTGATGCCGATTGTGTCAAGGATGTGATGGATCAGCTGCGCGCAGAGGATTTCTATCTGCGGCAGAACCGCGAAATTTTTGAAACCATTGCACACATGTTTGTCTATTCCCAGCCCATTGACGGCGTGACTGTGGCGGGTGAACTGGAAAAGGCGGGCACCTATACGGAGAACACCCGCCCCTATCTGATGCAGCTGATGGATATTACCCCTACCAGCGCCAACGTGATGGAGTATGTCCGCATCGTCCGGGATAAAGCGCTGATGCGGGAGGTGGCATCTGCCGCCGCCAATATTACCGCCATGGTACAGGACGGCATCGGATCTGCCGGTGATATGCTGGAAAGTGCCGAGCAGAAGGTGTATGCCATTCGCCGGGGCCGCAATGCTCAGGGAATGACGCCGGTAAACGTGGTACTGAAGGATGTGATGGACCATCTGGCGGAGCTGACCGCCAGCGGCGGCAAAACGCTGCCCGGGCTCAGCACCGGATTATCCTCGGTGGACAACAAGATCAATGGCCTGGGCAAGTCTGACCTGCTGCTTCTGGCAGCGCGTCCCGGTATGGGCAAGACCAGTATGGCCCTGAATGTGGCGCTGTCTGCTGCCAAGACCAGCGGGAAAACCATAGCGATCTTTTCCCTGGAAATGTCCAAGGAACAGCTGGTGACCCGCCTGATTGCCGCAGAGGGTCTGGTGGAAAACCAGAGACTGGTCACCGGCAACCTGCGGGAGAGCGACTGGGTGCGGATTGCCGAAGCGGCCTCGGCGCTGAGCCGTCTGGATATTCGCATTGATGACAACCCCCTGCTGACAGTGGCGGATATGAACGCCAAGTGCCGGCGTCTTGACAATCTGGGCCTGATCGTTATCGACTATCTGCAGTTGATGACCTCTGCCGGCGGCAAGAGCTATCAGGGTGAAAACCGCCAGCAGGCGGTCAGTGATATCAGCCGTATGCTGAAGATCATGGCCAAGGAATTGCAGGTTCCGGTACTGTGCTTGAGTCAGCTGAGCCGTGCCAACGAAAAGCGCGAAGACAAGCGGCCCATGCTGTCCGATCTGCGTGAATCCGGCGCTATCGAGCAGGACGCCGATATCGTCATGTTCCTGTACCGAGAGGACTACTACAAAGAGGACAGCGACAAGCGGAATACGGCAGAGTGTATTATTGCAAAAAACCGCCATGGCGAAACCGGCAAGGTGGAGCTGCGCTGGATGCCGGAATACACATCGTTCCAGACGCTGGAAAACCGATACGAAGAGGAATAAAGAACCATGAACCTGCTGCCCTATATGGAACAATGGAATATGCTGCCGGAAAGGGGCGGCGTGATCCTGTGTGCCGTGTCCGGCGGCAGAGACTCCATGTGCCTTTTGCACTATCTGCACCACCTTGGAAAAAGTCTGGGGTTTACGGTGGCGGCAGCACATTTGAACCATCTCATGCGCCCGACTGCCCAGCGAGATGTGGATTTTGTGCGGGGATTTTGCCGGGAGAACGGTATACCTTTTTATTTAGAATCTACGCCGGTCTATGATAAGGCAAAAGAGTGGAGCGTGACGGTGGAGGAAGCAGGCAGGCGGGCCAGATATACGTTTTTGTCCCGCACGGCAGAAAGGATCGGGGCAGAAAAAATCGCCACCGCCCATCATCAGAACGATCAGGCGGAGACAGTACTGCTGAATTTGCTGCGGGGGACAGGCCCTGAGGGATTGGGCGGCATTCCGCCGGTTCGGGGCAGGTATATCCGTCCGCTTTTGCAGACGCCGCGATACGAAATTGAGACCTATCTTGCACAGAACGGCATTGATCATATAGAAGATGAGACCAATACCAGCCGTGCCTATGCGCGCAACCGCCTGCGTCTGGATCTCTGGCCGGCATTGGAGGAACTTCACGGCGGCGCCGGAGAAAATATTGTCCGCTGTGCCAATATCGTGCGAGAGGAAAACGCCTATTTGAATGAATTGGCGGCCCGTTACTTGCCGGAAACCGGCACGGTAATCGACTGCGCTGTCTTGCGTGAAGCGCCGTCTGCCTTACAGGGACGGATCCTGCGGCAGATAATGGCGCGACTCCCATCGGGGAAGAAAGATGTGGGCGCTGTCCACGTGGAAGCCCTGGAAAAGCTGTGTAACGAAAGAGGCGCCCTGTCGCTGCCCGGTGGTATGACGGCAAAATGTGATGGAAAGACCCTGCATATTTTTATTACGGAGCAGATGCCGGAAGAACTTACACTGCACCCCGGTGAAAACGAATGGGGTGGCTATCTGGTGACGGCAATGTGGGAAAACGGCGATGTTGTCACGGTACGCTGCTGGCGTCCGGATGACCGGCTGACTCTGCCGGGAAGCCGTGGAGCAAGAAGTCTGAAGCGGCTTTTCGCAGAACGGGGCATTACATCACCGGAACGGGAACAGATCCCGGTGGTTTGCGTAAACGGGACGCCGGCGGCGGTATTTGCCGTTGGACAGAACGAAAGCTTTGTCAGGGAAAAACAAATCAGAATTGAGATACGATGCAAGGAGGACAAAAGAGATGGCAAAGAGCAATATGGACCAGGACATTTTGAAGGTTCTGCTGAGTGAAGAGGAGATCAAAGCCCGCGTACAGGCACTGGGCGACAGACTGTATGATGACTTCCACGACAAAAATCCGGTGTTCGTGGGCGTTTTGAAGGGATGCTTTGTGTTTATGGCAGACCTGGTACGTGCAGCTCAGTTTAAGAGCGAGATCGAGTTCATCGGTCTGTCCTCCTATCAGGACGGCACATCTTCCAGCGGCAGCGTACAGATCACCAGAGACATGCAGAAGGACATCACCGGACGGAATATTATCATTGTGGAGGATATTCTGGACTCCGGCAACACCCTCTACTTTCTCAAGGGCTACCTGATGAGCAAGGGCGCCGCCAGTGTGACCATTGCCACCTTGCTGGATAAGCCCGCTCGGCGGGAAAAGCCCATCAAGGCCGACTATTTCTGCTTTGAGGTGCCGGACGAATTTGTGGTGGGTTACGGCCTGGATTATGCCCAGCGGTACCGCAACATCCCCTATATCGGCGTGCTGAAGCCTGAAGTTTATAGCAAGTAAGGAGAATTCAGATGGAATTTGACGAGAAAAAGAGCTCCGATATGGAGTTGGAAACCGGTATGGAAACAGAAGAGCAGGCAGAGAAAAAGCCGCCCCTGCTGAAGCGTTTCTGGAAAGAGTGGGGCGACATTGTCATCCTGTTGGCGGTGGTGTTCGTCATCTTCAAAGTGTTTGTGCAGATCGCCTGGGTGCCAACCGGCTCCATGGAGACCACGATCCCGACCAGATCTGTGCAGTTGGGCTGGCAGCTTCCCTATCGTCTGGGGAACCCGATGCCAAAGCGGGGAGACGTGATGACCTTCTGGTCCGATGAGTGCGGCGAGGTGCTGGTCAAGCGCGTGATCGGGCTGCCCGGCGAGACGGTTTCCTTTGCCAAAGGCTGTGTCTATGTCAACGGCGAACTGCTGGACGAGAGCTACCTTCCCGTGCAGGGGATCACCGAGAGTCCGGAGGAGAGTTTTACTGTGCCGGACGGCTGCGTATTCTTTATGGGCGACAATCGTACCGGCTCTTTTGATGCCCGCTTCTGGCTGGATCACTACATTTCCGCGGAGAAGCTGCAGGCAAAGGTGTTTTTGACCATCAGTGTCGGCAAAAACCACAGCTGGACGGGAATCCGTTTCATGACCAAATAAAAGGGAGGAACTCTCTTGACAAACCAAAACAAAAAAAGAAATCTGAGAGGGCTGCTGCTGATTCTGGCGATTCTGCTTGGCATATCCGTCGTTGGGCGCAGTATGCAAAAAGCCAATGACATCACCTATGCAGAGCTACGAGCGCTGTTTGAGCAGGAAAAGGTACAGTCGTTCCTGATCAACGACACACGGCTGACCGCCACGTTGCACAATGGGGAGACGGCAAGCTGCGATCTGTACGATTTTGAGCTGTTTTATAATGACCTGAACGAGTTGGTGGTGCAGCAGAAGGCGGCGGGGATCCTGACGGACTACAACTACTATGCCGATCACTCCACCAACTGGCTCCAGACGCTGCTGCCCTATGTGCTGGGTATTCTGGGCTTTATTCTCCTGCTGAACCTTTTGAGCCGTATGAACGGCGGCGGCATGAATGAAAAAATGGCGCGGTTTGGCGAAGCCCGCACCAACTCCATCCCCGAGGGGGACAAGAAAGTCACATTCAAGGATGTGGCAGGGGCAGACGAGGAGAAAGAAGAACTGCAGGAGATCGTGGAATTTATGCGGGATCCCCAGAAGTATCTGGATCTGGGCGCCCACATTCCCAAGGGCGTTTTGCTGGTAGGCCCTCCGGGTACCGGGAAAACCCTGCTTGCTAAGGCAGTTGCCGGGGAAGCAGACGTAAAATTCCTGTCCATCTCCGGCTCCGACTTTGTGGAGATGTACGTGGGTGTCGGCGCCAGCCGTGTCCGGGATCTGTTTGAGCAGGCCAAAAAAGAATCACCGGCCATCGTCTTTATCGATGAGATTGATGCGGTGGGACGTCAGCGCGGTTCCGGCCTGGGCGGCGGCCACGATGAACGCGAGCAGACGCTGAACCAACTGCTGGTGGAGATGGACGGCTTTACCAGCAACGAGGGCGTAGTAGTTCTGGCAGCTACCAACCGCGTGGATATTCTGGATCCGGCACTGCTGCGTCCGGGACGCTTTGACCGACAGGTCTACGTGGGGCTGCCCGATATCAAGGGCAGGGAGGAGATCCTGCGGATCCATGCGAAAAACAAACCGCTGGCAGAAGATGTTGACCTGCAGAAGGTGGCCCAGGGTACGGCCGGCTTTACCGGTGCGGATCTGGAAAATCTGCTGAACGAAGCGGCTCTGCTGACCGGTCGGCGCAACAAAGAATTCATTGATAAGGCAACCATTGACGAGTCTGTCATCAAGGTGATTGCCGGCCCGGAGAAGAAGAGCCGGGTGGTGCCGCCGGCAGAGCGAAAGCTGACCGCCTACCATGAGGCGGGCCATGCCATCGTGATGCATGAACTGCCTACCTGCGACCCGGTGCATCAGATCACCATTGTCCCCCGCGGACAGGCGGGCGGTATGACCATCTCCCTGCCGGAAGAGGACAGAAGCTATATGTCCCGCAGCGCAATGGTGGAGGAGATCGTTTCCCTGCTGGGCGGCCGTGCTGCCGAGCTGATGGTGCTGGGGGATATTTCCACCGGCGCAGGCAACGATATTCAGCGGGCCACCCATCTGGCACGAAAAATGGTGGGTACCTACGGCATGTCCGAGAAGCTGGGCACCACCGCCTTTGACAGCGGCAGCGATGAGGTGTTTATCGGCAAGTCCATGGGTCATACCCGTCCGTACAGCGAACAAACTGCTGCAGCCATGGATGAGGAGATCCGCACCATTGTGGACAATGCCTACCAACAGGCAAAGGAGATTCTGCAGAAAAATGAGGCACAGCTTACCGCTGTGGCGGAATACCTGCTGGCGCACGAGACCATGACAAGCGAAGAATTCCAGCGGATTTTTACCGAAAAAGCGACAGAATAACAAAAAGAGGTGCAGTTTTGCACCTCTTTTTTCACAACGCGAAAGAGCTTTTGTGCAAATTCACCAACACAATTGTCCCTGTTTGAGGAACATGATATGGGAACTAATGAGCGTTTTATGGGCAAATGTCCACGGGATGAGGACAGAAGAAAAAGAATGTACATTGTATTGTTATGTAAATTCCCAAAAAGCCGGAAAAAATTCTGGCAAATTGCATCTTGCGAATTTATATAGTATCCATTAAAATAGCTGTGTTATTCAGGAGAAGTGTTTCTGCACATCTCTGAAAAAATTTAGGAGGAACAACAATGAAAAAGTTTTTTGCATTGGTTCTGGCTCTGGCTCTGGTTCTGAGCCTGGTGGCCTGCGGTGCCGCACCTGCTGAGGGCGGCGCAACTGCCGGCGACAACGTCATCAAGATCGGTGTGTTCGAGCCCTCTACCGGCGACTCCGCTGCCGGCGGCAAGAAGGAGATCCTGGGTATGCAGTTTGCAAACGCCGAGACTCCCACCGTCACCATCGGTGACACCGAGTACACCATCGAGCTGGTCATCGCCGACAACGGCTCCAGCACCGACAAGGCTCCCTCTGCCGCTTCTGAGCTGGTCGCCAAGGGTGTCTCCCTGGTTCTGGGTTCCTACGGTTCCGGCGTGTCCATGGCCGCCGGCCCCATCTTCAACGATGCCGGCCTTGCTGCAGTGGGCGTGACCTGCACCAACCCCAACGTCACCGCCGGTAACGACTATTACTTCCGTATCTGCTTCCTGGATGACTTCCAGGCTGACGTGCTGGCCAACTTCGCCATGGACGAGTTCGGCGCAAAGACCGCTTACTGCCTGGGCGAGGCCGGCAACGAGTATGACCAGGGCCTGATCGCCTTCTTCACCAAGGTCTTTGAGGCTGCCGGCGGCAAGGTCATCTCCGACTCCTTCCCCACCAACAACTCTGACTTCACCTCTTACCTGAACAAGGCCAAGAGCGAAGGCGCTGATGTTATCTTTACCCCCGTGTCCATCGCCTATGCCACCCAGATCGTGACCCAGGCAAACTCCCTGGGTATCGCTGCTCCCATCCTGGGCTCCGATACGCTGGATGACAACATGGTTCTGGAAGCTGCCAAGGGTACCAACGTCAAGGTCTTCGTATCCACCTTCTATCAGGAGGGCGGCGATCCCACCTTCGATGCTGGCATCAAGGCTTACATCAACGGCAATGCCGATGCTCTGGCTGCCAACGGCGGTAACGACACCATCTCCGCTGTGACCGCTATGGGTTACGATGCTTACTATACCGCTCTGGAAGCCATCAAGGCTGCCGGTTCCGGTGATGCTGCTGCCATCAAGGCTGCCCTGCCCGGCGTGACTCTGGACGGCGTGTCCGGCGCCATTGCCTTTGACTCCATCGGCGATGCAGTCCGTGATACCGCTTTCATCAAGACCGCCAATACCGAGACCGGCCTGTTCGAGCTGGCTACCGTTCAGAGCGGTTCTTCCAAGTAATCGGGCTTATCCAAAAATTCCTGCATGGCGGGGGCTTTTGCCCCCGCCACGCGGTGCTTTAGGTGTCTGGAAAAGCGGCAAAAGGATTTGGTGCTTTTCCAGGCATCTAAAAACAAAAAAGAGGGAGGAAGCTTTTTATGGAATATGTAGTTTCCATTCTGCTCTCCGGCGTTTCGGTGGGTGGACAATATGCCCTCATTGCCATTGGCTATACCATGGTTTACGGCATATTGAGATTGATCAACTTTGCACATGGCGATGTGTTCATGGTGGCCGGTCTGCTGGGTATTTATCTGACAGCTGCCATGCCGCTGTACATATCGCTGCCGTTGGTGCTGATCCTCACGGTGGCGCTGGGCTTTGCCATTGAGCGACTGGCCTACAAGCCCCTGCGGACGGCACCCCGTATGTCCGTTATGATCTCTGCTATCGGTGTTTCATACCTGCTGCAGAATCTGGCGACTTACATTACCGGTGGTCAGCCCATGACCTATCCGACTATCGGTTTCCTGACCAAGACGGTGACCATTGCCGGTACGCCGACCAAAATGGCGGTGCTGATCACCCCTGTGCTGGTGCTGGTGCTGGTATTTGCACTGACCCAGTTGATCAACCATACCAAAGTCGGCATGGGTATGCGGGCTGTCAGCCGTGACTTTGAAACCGCACAGCTGATGGGCATCAAGATCAACAACGTGATCTCTGCCACCTTTATTATCGGCTCGGCGCTGGCGGCCATCGGTTCTATGCTGTACTTCAGCTGCTACACGGCGGTCACACCGACCATCGGTGCGCTGCCCGGCCTGAAGGCTTTCGTGGCGGCGGTGTTCGGCGGTATTGGCTCTGTGCCGGGCGCCGTGATTGGTGCATTTATTATCGGTATCTGCGAAACGATCATCAAGGGCTTGCCCTCTGCGTGGGATGTGTCGGTGTTCTCCGATGCATTTACCTTTGCCCTGCTGATCATCATTCTGGTCTTCAAGCCCACCGGTCTGTTCGGCGAGAAGGCCACCGACAAGGTATAAGGGGGTGCGATGAAATGTTGAAACAGAAGAAAGACAATCGCGCCTCTTACAAGGCAGTTTTGTGGTGTGCAGCAGTTCTTGTACTGGTAATCCTGCTGGAAAACATGAGCGTGCTTCTGCCGCGAGTGCCGGCAATCCTGCTGCCTACCAGCCAGTTGTTTACCGTGCTGAAAAAGGCAGCGGTGTACTCCCTGGTGGCGGTATCCATGAACCTGCTGAACGGCTTTACGGGTCTGTTCTCTCTGGGCCAGGCCGGCTTCATGCTGCTGGGCGCTTATACCTATGCCATTCTGATGGTTCCCGCTGCGGACAAAGAGCAGGTGTACTACCTGTATGGCGGCGCGGCGCTGAACAACTCCATTCAGGATCTGCTGCGCAAGGTATTCGGCGAAAGCGGCTTCGGCGGCGGGCTGAGTCTGGTACTCAGTGTGCTGATTGCGCTGATTTTGGCGGGCTGCGTGGCGGCGTTCTTTGCCTGGCTCATCGGTCTGCCTGTCCTGCGGTTGAAGTCCGACTATCTGGCGATTGCGACCCTGGGCTTTGCAGAGATCCTGCGTGCCATCTTCCAGTGGCAGAAGCTGGGTCCCTTGACCAATGGCGCCAACATGATCAAAAATTTCCCCACGTTCTCCAGCTTCAATATTAAGGCCGGCGGCAAGACGGTATTCTACCTGTCCACATTCGTGCCGTTCCTGATTTCCATGCTGTGCATTATCTGCATCGTGCTGCTGGTGAATTCCACCTACGGCCGTTCCTTTAAGGCGATCCGTGACGATGAAGTGGCGGCAGAGGCCATGGGTATCAACCTGGCCAAGCACAAGATGCTGGCCTTTGTGAGCAGCTCCTTCTTCGCCGGTGTGGGCGGCGCCTTGTTTGCTATGTATGTGGCCAACGCCCAGGCCAAGGTCTATACCACTACCATGACCTATGAGATCCTGCTGATCGTGGTCATCGGCGGCATTGGTTCTATCTCCGGTTCCATTCTGGCCACCTTTGCCTATGTGGCCTGCTCTGAGTGGTGGCTGCGCTTCCTGGACGCTGAGACCTATATCGGCGCCACCAAGGTGCCGCTGCTCCGCAACGGCTTCCGCATGGTGGTGTTCAGCGTCATCATCATGATCGTGGTGCTGTTCTTCCGAAAGGGTATCATGGGTGATAAGGAGTTGCCTGATTTGATACGTGCGCGGAAGACCAAAAAGGCCGTGAAGAAAGAGGAGGTGGCGAAATGAGCGAAAAGAAAAACGTTCTGCGCGTTGACAGTGTGACCATGCAGTTCGGCGGTGTGGTAGCCGTGGACAACCTGAGTATGGAGGTCAACGAAGGCGAGATCGTGGCGCTCATCGGCCCCAACGGTGCCGGCAAGACCACCGCCTTCAACGTCATCACCGGTGTGTACCAGCCCACCAACGGTGCGGTTTGGTTCAACGGCAACAAGATTATTGAGAACTATCCCCAGGGCAAGATGAAGAAGTCCTACAAGGGCGAGGGACAGGGCACCTTCAAAGAGTGCATCGATCCGACCCCGGATAAGGTTACTGACCTGGGTATGGCCCGTACCTTCCAGAATATCCGTCTTTGGAAATCTCAGACAGTATTCACCAATGTACTGATTGCCAAGCACATGCGCCGCACCAGCAACATCTTCAGCGCCACCTTTGGCTTGAACGCCAAGGAAGAGGCCAGGCAGCGGGAGGAAGTGCTGGAACTGCTGCGCATTGTCGGTCTGGAAGATGTAAAGGACGAACTGGCTACCAGCCTGCCTTACGGTAAGCAGCGCCGGCTGGAGATCGCCCGCGCGTTGGCAACCGACCCCACGCTGCTGCTGCTGGATGAGCCGGCTGCCGGTATGAATCCGCAGGAGACGCTGGAGCTGGCGGACTTTATCCGCGAGATCCGGGAGAAGTTCCACAAGACCATTCTGCTCATCGAGCATCACATGGATCTGGTCATGAATATTGCCGACCGCATCTACGTACTGGACTTCGGCAAGCTGATCGCCCATGGTACACCGGAAGTAATTCAGAGCAACGAGCGCGTCATTGACGCATACTTGGGGGTGGCTGACGATGCTGAAAATTAAAGATCTGCATGTATCCTACGGCGGCATCAAGGCGCTGCGCGGTATTGATATTGAAGTGCCAGACGGCAAGATCGTTACCCTGATCGGTGCTAACGGTGCCGGTAAGTCCACCACTTTGCGTACGATTTCCGGTCTGGTCAAGGCGGAAAGCGGCTCTATCGAATATGATGGGCAGGAGCTGATCGGCAAGCCCATTAACAAAATCCTGGAAGCGGGAATTGCCCAGGTTCCTGAGGGGCGGCGGGTATTTCCCGATATGACCGTTCTGGAAAACCTGAAAATCGGTGCCTATCTGCGTACCAACAAGGATGAGATCGAAAAGGACATCAAATGGTGCTATGAACTGTTCCCCCGTTTGGAGGAGCGCAACTGGCAGATGGCCGGTACCCTGTCCGGCGGTGAGCAGCAGATGCTGGCCGTGGCCCGGGGGTTGATGTCCCGTCCCAAGATGATGATGCTGGATGAGCCCTCTCTGGGTCTTGCCCCGCTGGTGGTGCAGGATATCTTCTCCATCATCAAGGAGATCAACCGTCAGGGCGTGACCATTCTGCTGGTGGAGCAGAACGCCAACATGGCGCTGAAAACTGCCGACTATGCCTACGTGCTGGAGACCGGTACGATCACCAAGTCCGGCACCGGCATGGAACTGCTCAATGATGAGTCCATCAAGGAAGCTTATCTGGGCAAACGGAAAAACTGAAAAAACAACGCCGTCTTTGGACGGCGTTGTTTTTTCCTCTGCAGCATGTTAGAATAGCAAAAACGGAGGGGTGATACGGTGCTTTGGATTGTGATGACGGTGGGAACGGCATTTGCGGGATTGGTGCAGACTGTGACGGGGTTCGGCTCCGTGGTGCTGATGATGCTGATGTTTCCTTTCTTCTTCAACATGCTGGACGCACCGGCTTTGGCACTGAGTATCAATGTGCTGTATTGCTTTGTGCTGTGCTGGAAGTATCGGAAGGACATTGACTGGCATGCGGCGCTTTTACCCACGCTGACCTATTCGGCGGTCAGCTTTGCGGTAACCGGTTTGGTGGGCGAAGCTGACCTGCATGCGCTGGTTATTGTATTTGCCGCATTTTTAATGCTGCTGTCGCTGTATCTGCTGTTTGTGTCGGAGAAGCTTCGGCTGAAAAAGCCAAGTGTTGCTGTGGGCATTGGCTGCGGCGTATTGGCGGGGGCCAGTGCCGGATTGTTTGCCATCGGGGGACCCCCGATGGCACCGTATATGATGGCGGCAACAAAGGATCACAGGGGATATGTAGCGTCTATGCAGCTGATGTTTTCTGTGACCAACGTGGTTAATCTGGCGGGACGTATGATAAATGGGATTTTTAACTGGTCCCTTTGGCCTTATATGGCTGCCGGCAGTATCTTTATTATAACAGGTATGTTTTTGGGCGAACTGGTGGCCAAGCGACTTGACCCGCAAAAGCTGCGGGTGATCGTCTATTCTTTTGTGGGTATTTCCGGACTGGTGCTGTTACTGCAGCAGATATAAAAGTTTACATTCTATTTACTTGCCATTCCAAAAGGTAAATGTTATAATCAAAATGCGAAAATGTTTACGCAAAGAAGCATATAAAGGAGAACGATAATGAAAAAGTTTTTGGCACTGCTTTTGGCGCTGCTGCTGGTACTGAGCCTGGCTGCCTGCGGACAGAATACGCAGAATGAAAGCGGCGATAAAGAAAAAGTGGAGAATACGCAGGACACGGCGGATAAAAAAGATGAAAAGACCGAAAGCACGACAGAGAAAGAACCGGACGTCCAGAAGGATCCTGCAGCAAATGCAGAAGACAACAACGGCACGGCAGCTTCCGGAGAGACTGACTTAACTACCTTTTCTCTTGGCGTGTCGGAAGACGGCGAAAATGTGCTGGTAACCGTTAAGAATGAAACCGATGTGGGGACAGTAACCTGCGTGATGACATTCTGGTATGACAGCGGCAAGCTCTACAAGGAAACGGCAGACTACTATGTACCCGATGGGGAGACGGCAAAGGTGCTGGCAGATGAGCTGAAACAGGACGGTACCATTGATCCCGCTTCCGTGGCCGTCAGTGGAATCTGTGTGTCCTGCACGATGAAGGACAGTGAGCTGGCAGAGCTGCAGGAACTGACCCACGATGAACTGGTAGAGGCCATGACCTACGCCATCCAGGCTATGCAGTAAAATGAGCAAAAAAATAAGAGGTGCATCGCACCTCTTATTTTTTCAGACTGTCAAAAAACTTGAAGCAAAAAGCGAAAGCTTACGAATGATAGAGTAGCGGGGGAGCTCGAGGGGGCAAAAGCCCGCCTCGAATGAAATAGTAGCACAAAAAACGGCTGAAATCAGCCGTTTTTCGCATTTTGCAGAATGCAAAATGCTGTGCTTTTTCAGCTTGTCAAAAAAGCCGGAGGCTTTTTTGACAAGCTGAAAAAATAAGAGGTGCATCGCACCTCTTATTTTTTCTTACTTGTCAGCGAGGAGTTTCTCTACCACACCGCCCAGCCAATCGCCCTCGAAGGTCTCGATGGCACCGTCATCCACCAGCTTGGCAAGTTTGGGGTCAATGGGCATCTTTGCCAGAACCGGCAGGCCGTATTTGGCAGCGGCCTCCTCCGTCTTGCCCTCACCGAAGGGATAGAGCTTCTTGCCGCAGTCGGGGCATTCCATGTAGCTCATGTTCTCCACGATGCCGACGATGGGGATGTTCATCATCTGCGCCATCTTGACCGCCTTTTCCACCACCATGCTCACCAGCTCCTGCGGGCTGGCAACTACGATAATGCCGTCCACCGGCAGGGTCTGGAACACGTTCAGCGCCACATCACCGGTTCCGGGAGGCATATCCACGAACATATAATCCACGTCTTCCCACAGCACATCGCCCCAGAACTGCTGCACCACGCCGCCAATGACCGGGCCGCGCCAGATGACGGGGTCAGTCTCGTTCTCCAGCAGCAGGTTGACGCTCATCAGCTGGATGCCGGTCATGGTGCTCACGGGGATAATGGCATCGGCTGTTCCCTCAGCCCGGGTGTGGACACCGAATGCCTTGGGAATGGAGGGACCGGTGATGTCGGCGTCCAGAATGGCTACATTGTAGCCCTCACGCCGGACGCTGACGGCCAACTGGCTGGTCACCATGGACTTGCCCACGCCGCCTTTGCCGGAGACCACGCCGTAGACCTTGCCCACGCGACAGCCTTCGTGCAGAGGCTTGATCTGGAAGGGGCTTCCGCCCTCGCGCTCGCCGCAGTCTTTGCCGCAGCTGCTGCAATCATGATTACAATCGCTCATTTTCATACGCTCCTTTGTATAATATCATATAGTATATTCAACTTTCCTTACAATTCAATACAGGTCACATTTTTTTGCCCGCGCAGATAATCCTGCTCCCGTTTCTGACAGGAGAACAGGAGGATTTGACGGTGGCTGCTCTGCTCCAGCAGATAGTCAAGCGCGGCATGGAGTCGCTCCTCGTCAAAGCTCAAAAGCGCATCGTCCAGAATCAGCGGCGGGTTATTCTCTGCCGGCAGGACCATATCGCAGATCGCCAGACGCACGGCGAGATAGAGCTGATCGGTGGTGCCCTGACTCAAGAGGGACAGGCTGTGCATGACAGGATCGCTCTGCTCCTGGGCAGAGATGGCGAAGTCGCGGTTCAGCAGGACTTTATCGTAACGTCCGCCGGTGATCTTGCGGAAAATTTCAGCGGCACACGCGCCCAAGGCGGGAGAAAAGCGGCTTTGCAGGGTGTTATTGGCTTCGGTCAGGGCGTCCATTGCCAGAGAAATGGCATCATATTCGGTTTGCAGCAGGGTAAGCTGCTCCTGCTTCTGCTGCAACTGCATACGCAAGCCCTCTGCACTGCCGAATGATTGCAATTGGCCGGACAGCATATCCAGTCGGGAACGGAGACGGACAATCTCCTCCTTGACAGCGGGAAGCTGCATGGCAATTTGTTCTGCGCTGAACGCAGGGGCGGGCAATTCTGCCAGCGGTACCGGCTGAACCTGAGGCAGACTGTCATAGAGAGTGCGGTATTGCTCAAGCGCTTCGGCGGCGTTCTGGGCGCTTTGCTGCAAAAGCCGGTATTCGCCGAGTTGCTGCTGCAAGGCGGCAACTGCCGCGGCCTGCTGAGTAAGTGTAGCGCGATAAGCGCGGTTCCTGGTGGAAACGATAGTGCTCAGGATGCCAAAGGGAATGGCGACACAGATGCAGAGAAGACCGCTCCACAGGGGAAGCTTCCATATGTATAATAGGATGCTGGCGATGAGGCAGAGTGCAATGCCCGCAAGGGGAATCCAGTTTGGAAGCGGCTTTTTGGGAGGTGCTGGGTGCAGCTTCTTTTGCAGGGCATCCTCGCTGACATCGTGCAGGGGGTGGGATTCCATTACCGCCTGCGCGGCGACAGCCTTGTCGCGGAGCCCCTGCAGCTTGCTCTCGGCCTCCTGCCGTTGGCGAAGGGATTGGCGATATCGGTTCTGCGCGTCAAGCTGCTGCCAGAGCGCTTGCTGCGTTTGCAGATCTCGAAGCTGTGAATTGGCTTCATCAAGCTGCCGGCGGGTACGATCCAGTTCGTCGTTGATGGCGGAAAAAGCATCTGCCTGCTGCTGCAGTGCGGCGATTTCAGTTTCTAAAGCGGGAATCAATCCGGTTCGGTTGTGTTTGCGGCGATTGAGCTGCTTTTTCAGCCGCTCATAGCTTTCGGAATAGCTGGTGTCCTCTTCGCCGGTGGTGATCAGGGCGGCGATACGGCGTTCCAGTTCAGCGTCCTGACTGACCGCCAAGCTGTTCTGCCCGATAAAGGCGCTGCGCTCATAGATCTCGCGGGAGACTCCAAGCAGAGTTTCGCCCGCATCGGCGGCAGTCAAATCCGGAACATTTTCCGCCGTGCCGGTATAGACGCAGGAAAAGTCGGCCATCGGGGCGATGAGTCGTTTGGTCAGCCGCTGAAGCGTATAGGATTTACCGTTTGCCTCGAGAGTGATGCTGCCCTGCATATTGCCGCCGCTCCATGGCTGGTAGCGGTTTTTGTCGGCGAGCAGACTGCGATCCCTCGTGTTGAGACCGTATAACATATTTAATATGAAGCGGGACCAGGTGGTTTTACCGGATTCATTGGGGGCGTAGATACAGTTCAAACCTGGTGAAAGGGACAGATTTCCATCTTTCAGCTTGCCAAAAGTTGCATGAAGTTCTTCAAAATGCATACATTACCCCCCTTCTGCATATTCTTTTATATTATAGCACAATCATGCGAAAAAGCCAACCTGAAACATCCTTTGAAAAACTGGAAAAAATCACAAAAATTTTTTCAAAAAATTGTTGACAAGGGAGAGAAAGCGTGGTAATATTTCAACTGTTCCGCGGTTTGGTGGGACGTGTACCTTGTAAATTAAACAATGAACGAACGAAAAGCACCAGAAGTCGCAGAAATGCGACGGACGAAGCTTGCTCTCGTCGGGTTTAGTCAATTACCGATGAGAGTAAGGATAAAAAGTTTTTGAAGCTATGACAAATAGCTCTGTAACGGTTTAACCACTCTTATGAGTGATTAGATACGATTTATAGAGAGTTTGATCCTGGCTCAGGACGAACGCTGGCGGCGTGCTTAACACATGCAAGTCGAACGAGAATCTGTGGATCAAGGATTCGTCCAAGTGAAGCAGAGGAAAGTGGCGGACGGGTGAGTAACGCGTGAGGAACCTGCCTTTCAGAGGGGGACAACAGTTGGAAACGACTGCTAATACCGCATAACGCATATTGGTCGCATGGTCGATATGCCAAAGATTTATCGCTGAAAGATGGCCTCGCGTCTGATTAGCTAGTTGGTGAGGTAACGGCCCACCAAGGCGACGATCAGTAGCCGGCCTGAGAGGGTGAACGGCCACATTGGGACTGAGACACGGCCCAAACTCCTACGGGAGGCAGCAGTGGGGAATATTGCACAATGGGGGAAACCCTGATGCAGCGACGCCGCGTGAGTGAAGAAGTATTTCGGTATGTAAAGCTCTATCAGCAGGGAAGATAATGACGGTACCTGACTAAGAAGCCCCGGCTAACTACGTGCCAGCAGCCGCGGTAATACGTAGGGGGCAAGCGTTATCCGGATTTACTGGGTGTAAAGGGAGCGTAGACGGCAATGCAAGTCTGAAGTGAAAGCCCGTGGCTTAACTGCGGGACTGCTTTGGAAACTGTATGGCTAGAGTGTCGGAGAGGTGAGTGGAATTCCCAGTGTAGCGGTGAAATGCGTAGATATTGGGAGGAACACCGGAGGCGAAGGCGGCTCACTGGACGATTACTGACGTTGAGGCTCGAAAGCGTGGGGAGCAAACAGGATTAGATACCCTGGTAGTCCACGC
>CALCRH010000037.1 GCA_937894515.1 uncultured Clostridia bacterium
GGGTCAGCTTACGGTCGGTATGGCTGGGGAACTTGGTGCCGGGCTGATTCAGCGTATAGGCGTCTTCCAGGGGATAAAAGCCCATCAGACCGTAGGTGGCGTAAGCCACGGGTCCTGCGTGACCCTTGGAAAGCACCAGCCAGTCCCGGTCTTCCCAACGGGGATTTTTGGGATCATAGTGCATGACCTCGCCGTACAGTACGGCCATCAAATCAGCCAGATCCATGGAGCCGCCCACGTGGCCGAAGCCCCGGGAGTGGATCACTTTCAGCGTTTCCAAACGGATCTTCGCTGCCAAAACTTCCAATTTCTTCTTGTCCATTACGAACCTCTTTTCTTTTCAATAAAATTAACAAAAACTCAATCGTCAAAACTGATTTGAATTTTAGTGAAATTACCGGGTGCGCTGTCCCAATCTGCAAAGGCCTGTGCCGCCTTCTCCGGCGAATATGTGGCAGAGATCAGTCTCTTGAAGTCCAAACGATGAGTGGAGATATTTTCCTTCACCTGAATAAACTCGTCGATCAGTGCATTACGGGAACCCACGATGTTCAATTCCTTCTTCACGATCAGGGTGGCATTCACTTCAATGGGCTTCTTGCTATAGCCCACATAGCCCACACGACCGGCAAAGTTGACTGCCTCAATAGCCTGTGCCATGGTGGCGGGAATACCGATACACTCCAGTGCAACGGATACGCCCTTCCCTTCTGTGATCCGCTCGATCTCTGCGGCCAAATCCTGCTTGGCAGGGTTGATGCAGGCAATTGCACCCATAGACCGCGCCATCTCGTGCTTCTCGTCCGCGATATCCGCCACAATTACCTTTGCTCCCCGGAAATACGCGGCAGAAATAGCGCCGGAACCGATGACACCGCATCCGAATACCAGCACATATTCACCGGCCGTTATATTGGCTCTGGATACCAAGTGCGCGCCCACGGAAAGGGGCTCAATCAGTGCAATCTCGTCATAATTCAAGTTCCCGCATTTCAGCACGTTGCCATAGGGCACGGAGATATAGTCACACAATGCGCCCTCCTGCATCTGAACTCCCATGGTTCTGCTGTTCTCACAGCAATTGATACGATTGATGGAACAGGGATAGCAATGCCCGCAGTTGAAATAGGGTTTTACTGTGACATGATCTCCGGCGGCAAAGAGGTCGGATGGGACATCGGCTCCCCACGATACCACCTCGCCACCCAGTTCATGGCCCGGTACCAGCGGGAAATTCGTTAATGCTGCCACCCCGCGATAGCTCTGCAGGTCCGTACCACAAAGCCCGACACGGTGGATCTTGATCAGCATTTCGTTGCTCTTCATCTCCGGTGTATCTTTCTCGATGAGATAGACCTTGCCGGGCTCTTCCATATATACTGCCTTCATTTTTTCCTTCCTCCTGTTGTTATCAATAATTATCTGGCACAGTGGCCATGAGAAATGCCAAGAGCATCTGCGTGGTGGCCAATATGGTGATATAGTGCATCACTATATGCTTGGCGCATTTGGCGCAAAGACCGGTAAATTCGTTTCTTCATATCGGGATCCGCCAGAACTTCGCCGTAGCTGATATGTATAACCTGGCGTGAGGCAACGAGATCCAGAAGTTCAGGGAGCTTTGCATCCGGCATTTCATCCACATTAGGGATGGTGTCAAGATTGGGTGTAACATGATAATTTGCGCGGTTCTTTTCAAACGTTGCTTCAGCAATACGATAAATATCGCGGAATAGCTTGGGATCCGTCTGGGCAATGGCACGGACAGCTTCAAGCCAGTTAGTCCCAGAGGTCTTAATATGAAAATGCCCACCTGTGATCTCGGCAATAATAGGAAATACTGCAAACTTATCACTGCCCGAATGGAAACTCAACTTATAACCAAAGTAGCAGGCAATGGCATGATGCAGACGTACATCCTCGCGGAACTGTTTGAGATCGCCAATATAGTCAATCCCCTTCTGGAACTCACCGGTAAAGCGAGGAGCAATCGTAGCAAAGCGAATGGCACGGATTTTCAACTCATTGGCTACATAGAAGTGAGCCAGAGGAGATGTCGTTGTCAGTGTCTCGTCAATGGAGATTTCGAAATCAATATATTTGCTCTTGCCACGAAGACAATCGTAGTATACTGTTCCCACATAGTCGATAGCCTTTTGATAGACAGCAAAGATCCGAAGGAGTTCTTTATCGCTAAAAGCAAGTGTCACTTCAGGGGCGATCTCAAACTCGCGATTCATATACCGTTTTGTAATCTCTTCGGGAATGCTTACATTCTTAGCCAATACTGCGTCCTCTTGCATGGCTGCATCGTTATCAATATAGTCACTGCAGTCCAGCGTAATCATGGTATAGCCGCTTTTAACAGCTTCGCGTATATCTTCCAGCTTCTTCAAGTGGTCTCCGTCCGCGCCAAACCCAGCTCGATAACCACATCGAAAAGCTGCAAAGGTTGCGCTGTCGATGACATCAGCCATGGTGCGATGGGTAAGTGACATCTCACGCATAGATTGCTGTGCCAGAATGGGATATACCTCATACTCCTGGAAAACCCTCAGTAAGCCATCACCAGCCAAGCCAAGACGATCACCCACGCCGAAAGAAGTCTCTCTGCTAAGTACAGCTGTCGGCGACGTAAAAGGAAATTTTTCACGAAGAAAATCGGCTGTTTCGTGGTTTAATTCACATAGACTAAATACATTGCTCTGCTCAACACATAATCTTCCCACGTGTTTACAGTCCGAAGAAGTAATACATAGCATATCCGCATCGCCCAGATCTACCATAAAACAGGCACCATCACCCAAAGTATTCACGGATGCCGGATATATTTTGAATTTATTCTGATAGAATGTCATATCCATTTTTCTTTTACCTCTTTGCGGGATATTCTCAAGAGTGGCTTGTTGATTACCTACACAGAAAAATCCCGATTTTTGAAAAAGGGGCCGAAATGATTCGGCCCCTAAAAACGGTCTGCATTGCGACCACTATGTTGGCGTATGCATATTCCGCGATAGCGAGTCGCTAACAGGAAGGTCATCAGTAGATTAGATTTACAATACCCAGAGAAACTACGGGAATGTAAGAGATCAGTATTAAAACAATCAGCTGATACACATAGAAGGGAACACAATCGCGCAGGAAGTCCTTAGTGGGGCACTTCGTCACGCCACAGGTCACGAACATAACCGTACCCAGCGGAGGCGTAATGGTTCCGATGGACATATTGAACACCATGATCATGCCGAACTGGATAGGGTCGATACCAAACGCGGTAGCCACCGGAGCCAGCAGAGGGATTAAAATCAGCATGGCCGCAATACCTTCCATAAACATGCCAACGATTAGCAGGAAGATGTTGACCAGCAGGATAAACATGAACTTGGTACTAATAATGCTCAGCATAAAGTTCGTAATGGCCTGAGGAACTTGACCGACCGTCAATATATAACCCAAACAGTTTGCAGCGGATACAATCACCAAAATTTGAGCCGTGGAAAGAACGCTCTCCTTAATTGCCATCAAGAACTGGCGGAAATTCATTTCATGATAAACGAGGGCCAGCACCAAAGCGTAAACGATAGACACCGCACCGGCTTCTGTGGGGGTAAAAATACCAATGCGGATACCACCGATAATGACGATGGGCAAAAATAGAGGCGGCAACGCACGGAGGGTAATCCTCACCAGTTCTTTGCCGGGCAGACGCTCGGTTCGCATGGGCTTATAGCCTTTCTTTTTGGAGATGATACGAACAAGTACCATCATCAGAATGCAGCAAATCAAGCCGATTTCCAAACCAGAAACAAACAGTTTACCGATAGAGACCTGTGCCACAGTACCATAGATAATCAGTGCGATTCCGGGAGGGATCAAGGGGGTGATCAGTGCCGAGACTGCTGTGACCACGGTAGAAAAAGATCTACTGTATCCGTTTCTCTCCATCTCAGGAACCAGCATTTTAGCTTCCATGGAGGCATCAGCCAGATTGGAACCGGAAAGGCCGCCCATCAGGGTGGACAAAAGGACATTGACCTGTGCCAGGCCACCAGTCCAACGGCCGGTAATAAGGGCACAAAAATCCATAATTCTTCTCGTAACGCCTGAATAGTTCATCAGCACGCCAGCCGTCGTAAAGAATGGGATTGCCAGCAAGGATGTGCTCTCAAGGCTTGCGAGGATACGCTGCGCATAAATCTGTACGGGTGTGCCAGTCTGCAATGTAAAGAAAATTGTGCAGGCGCTAAGAATTGAAATGAAAACAGGAACCTTAAAAAACAGGAAAATAATCATTACAATTGCTGCAATTGCAATATATCCAATATTCATTCAGCATTTTCCTCCTTTTTTTCGGTTTCATCTTCATGCTTGCAGAAAAGCTTTTTGATCGTTACGATTGTGTCGCTGACCATCATAAGCACACAACCAATCGGGAAGGGAATGTAAACCAAGAAATACGGCAGTTTCAAAATATTTGTGGTGCGTCCAGTTACCACAAGCTGCTGTACCAGCAGAACACTGCGGTATAGCGTAAAGGCAAGAGTGGCCATAACCACCAGATAAATCAGCAAATCAACGATCCATCTCAAGCGACCTTTGAAATTATCTACAATCAGTTCAATAGAGATGTGATCTACGGTGCGGAATACCGCACCGGAAGCAATAAACACCATCCAAATGGTACACATGACCTGCATTTCTTCGCCCCACTGAAAAGGACTATTAAAAATGCGTCTTGCGATAACACCCAGGAAGGTGATAGCTACCAACGTAACAAGCGCGATACCGCTGACAATAATGTCCAAGTTCTTAATAATATCTAAAAACTTGATGGGCTTTTTTTCTGTTTCGTTTCCCACGGGCAGAGACCTCCTTATTGGGAATTTACTTGAATGGCCGGAGAAAACTCCGGCCATTCAAGCGCTTTTTAGTTATAATTGCATTAAAGTTTCGTTAAAGATTACTTGATAATGGAGACGATCTGATCGTACAGGCCCTCGGAGAACAGCTCCTTGACCTCGGGATACTCATAGAAGTTCAGAGCAGCCTTGCGGAAACCGTCCATTTCTTCCTCGGTAGGATAGTAGATCTCAACGCCCTGCTCTTCCAGAGAAGCAAAAGCGTCAGCTTCCAGATCAGCGTTCAGCTGCTGAGAAACCAGGCCGGCTTTCTCACCGGACTCCATCAGCCACTGCTGCTGCTCTGCAGTCAGAGTGTCAAAGAAAGAAGTACCAGTCAGCCAAATGGTGGTGTTAAGGACGTGCTGAGTGACAGTCATATACTTGGCAACTTCGCCCATGCCCAGGCCCAGCAAAGCGGAGGCGGGGTTCTCAACGCCATCAATAGTGCCCTGCTGCAGGGCCATGTACACATCACCCAAAGCCATGGGGGTAGAAACAGCGCCCAGAGCGTCAAAGCCCTTGACCTGAATGGTGTTGTTGGGAACGCGGATCTTCATACCCTTGATGTCATCCACAGAATGGACAGGCTTGGTGGTCATCAGGTTACGGGTACCATAAACGAAGTTAGAAGTCAGGATCTGCAAACCATTGTCACGGCAAATCTGCAGCTGGGTCTGCCACCAGTCACTATCGACCAGTTTCCATGCCTCATCGTAAGTGTCGAACAGGAAGGGAGCAAACTGGATGCCCATGTCCTTGGCACCACGGTCAGCCATAAAGGCACCGTCAGCCAGAGTGATGACGTTATCGCCGGCCAGCATCTGGTCGATGATATCGTTCTTGGAACCCAGCTGAGAGGAAGGATAGCACTGCATTTCCATGGTGCCACCAGACATCTCGGACAGGTATTCAGCCCAAGCGTTGCAAGCCTGGTCAATAGGCTCGCCGGGGTTGTTTTCATAGCCAATCTTCACGACAACGGGCTCAGCAGCAGGCTGGGCAGCATCATCGCCGGCTTCTTCGGCAGGAGCGGTATTGCCGCAGGCTGCCAAGCTCAGGACCATAACCAGAGCAAGAATCAGTGCAAGAATCTTTTTCATGTTTCTGTCTCCTTAAAAAAATTTTGCAGGAAAACTTGTCAATATGTGTAGTTCTATTGGACAAAGCACTCCTGCATTTGTTAAAATTATATAAACAACCTGTTAATCAGTCCATGGACACTCTTTCGCGTTATTATTCCTTTCTTTGGATTCCGCAAGCAGATTTAGCATTTATCATTGGCCTATTAGCAAAAAATTCAGGCCTGCCGTTATGGCAGACCTGAATTCACTCGGTTTTTGTAATATTTGTTCGGTATTGCGACGGGGTTATTCCCAAAAATCTCTTAAATGCCCTTGTGAAGTAATTTTGATCGCTAAAGCCGCAGCTTTCTGCTACCTCGCCTATAGAGTAATCTGTAAAGCATAACTGTTCACAAGCGTGATTAAGCCGGAGCTTATTGATATATTCATTGATAGTAACGCCCATTTCTTTTTTGAACAGTTCACTTACATAGGAACCGTTCATGTGCAACTGTGTCGCCAACGACTCCAGGGATAACTTTTCACGATAGTGCTCATCAATATACTTTACGGCGTTGACAATTGCGCCAGATCGTTTCGGAACGGTTTGAATGTAAGCATTACGTCGTTGTTGCAGGAAGTTTTCCAGCATCGTCTCTCGTATATCTCTTGTCGGTGCTGATTCCAGCGCTTCAATACACTGCAACAATTTCCCAAACCATTGTTCTCCGTTTTCAATCATAGAGATATCAAACAGCAACTTGTGACATATTACACTCATATTGTGCTGAATATCCTGCGGATGGCAATAATCTTTATGAAGTGATTTGAGATATTCTCGCAAAAGATCATCCGTCGTGTCCAGTTGATAATGACGAGTTGCCTGCAGGATATTTCGATAAGTATTCTTTCGGGACATTGACTCAGCTGAACCTATTTCTCGATAGGCAACCGTATCAAGCGTTTGCAAATCATAATAGTGCTTAAACTCCAACACAGCACGGCAGTTAAAGATTCCAGCAGCCAGCCCCATATCCTTACAATCCAGCAAAGTTGACCAAAAGAGAACAGAAAAAGCCCGTTGTCTTCGTAGTTCCAGCAAGACGGCATCAATTTTCTGCCGTCGCATTTCCGTAGTTGCCGACGGTGTTGTGCAAACAAAAACCGCATATAGCGTTTCCTCCAGCGGAACAATTTCCGTTTTGCTCATGGAATTCAGTGTGCTGATATATCTTAACTCACCATCAATGTTATGGTCAAATTCAAGAAGCAAGATACTGAGGTTATCTATCGAAAATTCCGGATTCAGGCGGAGTAGGTAATATTTATCATCATTGCTTTCTGAGATGAGATATTCTTTTAACTGTTGCTTTCGATGTCTCACCGTAATGTCGCCCGTACTATTCTCCTTTGAACTGCGCACAGCGGCTACCTGATCGATAATCCTTTGTAGATCTTCAATGTCCAAATCAATCTTGAGGATGTAATCCACGGCACCTAATTGCAGTGCCTTCTTTACCAACGGAAACTCCTCATACGCGCTAAGGATTACAACTGGCAGTTCGGGATATTCCTCTCGTAAATGTTGACAAAGCGTTAATCCGTCCATTTGAGGCATTTTGATATCGGTGATTATCATGTCTGTTACCGATCCACTGCGAATTGCCTGAAGCGCCAAAGCACCATTTTCGACCACATCAACAGTGATTTCATGCCCAGTAACCTGTCCTATCAATATGGTGATCCATTTGCGAATAAGGGCATCGTCATCTGCAATAAGAATACGCATCATAGAAATTCACCTCCGCTTTCAATTCTCGGAATCAAAATTTCCACAGTTGTTCCTTCCCCAGGTATACTGGAAAAAGTAATACCATATGGTTCGCCAAAATGCATTTTTATCCGTTCATGGACATTACGCAGACCGATACTTCTGTTTTTCTGTTGAGGTTCCTCCTCCAAATTCAATGTCATATCTGTGCCAATTCCATTATCATGAATTCGGATGAGAATATTCCCATTTTGAGCATTTGCAGAAATAGATAAAATTTTTTTGCCACTTTTACTTTTGAGCCCGTGCAAAACTGCATTCTCCACTATCGGTTGCATGGTTAATTTGATGATTTTACAATACTGAATATCATTTCCAATATCCCATTCTACATCAAAAGGCTCTTCAAAAAACAATTCTTGTATGTTGATGTATTGCTGCAAAAGTGTAACTTCCATCTTTAAGGTAATCATTTCTTCGTTTACGGAGATGGTATTACGCAAAAAACCTGTAAAGTCACGCAAGGCTTCTTCAGCTCTCTTTGTATCCCCAGAAATGATTAGAAAACGGATTGACGCCAGTGTATTGTAAATGAAATGCGGATTGATCTGTGCATACAAAGACTGCAACTCAGCGCTGCGTTTAGCCTCCTGTTCTGCTACCACAGAGGCCATTAAATCCTCCAGCCGATCCATCATTGTGTTAAACTCTGTGGTTAGCATTCCAATCTCGTCTTTTGATTTTGATTCAATACGTTTAGAGATATCTCCACTTCGCCCAATTGCCTGCACATTATTGGTGAAATTCTCGATTGGCTTTACCATAGAAACGGATACAACCTTAGAAAACAGTACCAAAACGCTAAAAGATAATGCCAGTAGTGCGATTAGTATCGTAGTAGATCCTCTGAAATGTAACATCAGCTGATGATCCGGCGTCACGGTAATTACACGCCACACAGGTGTCCTAACTGTGTTGGACACTATTTGATAGTCTACACCATCTATTGTCATTTGTTGATTTGCGGAATAAGGGGAAAGGAACGGCACAACTAACTCTGGAGAATATACGCCAGCGTTGTCTATCATCGAAATAAGCGCTCCGCTTTGAGTGACGACAAAAACACTACCTGCCGACGGGACGGTATTGGCGTATAGTTTGAAAAGATCACTTTCTAAAAAGCTGACAATCAAGATACCTTGATTCTCCCAAGTATCAAATCGCTTTAAAAACCGGATGCTGTAAATGTAACTTCCGTTATCTGTGCCATGCAACTCATCCAGATATTCATCTTTCACCCAGATTGTCTGCCAGGGAGACCGCAACAATTCCTGATACCACCACTGATCTTCGATAATAGTCAGTGCTACGCTACGATCATAGGAACCATCTCCGTAGAGGCGGTAATCATCAGAGATAATTGTCACATGAAGGTCAAGTTTTGGTACTGTGGCATTATACTTTTGCTGTAATTGCGAAATCTTTTCTCTGTCAATTGCTGCCTGACGATAATCATAGATAATTCCAGTTCGCAAGATTGCCTCAATATCTTCATCCAAGAAGAATAGATTGGAAACCGAGTTTATTTGTTCATAAATCAGTTCAAGTTGTTGAGTCGTTTGATTTGACCGCTCTTCATTAACAAAGAGCATCTGCTGTTGAATGGTGTTCTTTTGGAAGTATTGTGTCACAAAAATAACCATGGACATAAGCGTTATTAGGGCTACCAACAAACTGATGATACCCTTCGTCTTATAAGATGTATCGCGTAATTTTTGCCACATTTCAGACAAGCGTGCCACCTCGTTTCCAAAGTGCTGCGCCAGATTATCTCTTACGCATTAATGTTTATATTATCTTAGCGTATCATACAATTATAATATATTTTTTTCACTATTTTTGCAATATAGCCAATTCTTTTCCTAAATAGGCCAAAGATTTTGCTACACTCCTCATATAAAAACAATTAAAATATAAGTCAAGAAAGGTGGATGCAACATGAGAAAGTGGTTTCTGCTATTTAGCACCTGTGTTTTTGCTCTGGTCTGTACGCTTTCGTCTCTTCGTGAAGTCCCCGTCGTTCTGGAGCAGGAGGATCCTGTTCCCACTGTAAGCGAAGATGCACCCCACATTAAAATTGGCATCTATGCCTCACTTACTGGCTCCGCCTCTATGCTGGGACAAATGGGGCAGCAGGGATGTCGTTTAGCCGTCGACCAAATTAACAGCAGCGGCGGTATCAATGGCAAAGAAATCCGCCTGATTGAATACGATGACCAGACCGATCCGTACGTAGCAACAGCTCTTGTCAACAAGATGATCTATGAAGACGGTGTAGCTGCAATTATCGGTTCTCATACCAGCGGAAATATTATTCAAACTGTTCCTGTTACAGAAAAAGCACATGTGCTTCAAGTTGGACTTGGTACAAGCTATCTATGGACAAATCAGGGTTATCAATATCTGTTTCGTTCCACCGGTAATTCCCAGGTATATGATGATGCACTTTTTGCTGCAATCAAAGAAGCCGGCTACAAACGTATCGCCCTTTACTACTGTTCCACTGAGTATGCCCAAGCAGGTGCAAAGGCCCTGCGAAGTCGTATTCAGGAAGATGGTTCTATGAAAGTGGTATGGTACCATAGCAACGATATCGATCAAACCGACTTTTTGGATGATTTCCGTTCTATGCTTAATTCCAATCCGGATGCCGTTATTCTGTACGCCAGTAGTGAAAATGCAGGTATTCAGCTTCTCCAACTGCGGGAGGATGCAAAATATTATGGTTTGGTGTACGGACCAGAGGCCTATTCAAACATTACGGCTCGACAAGAGGCCGGTGATGCGGTAAGCGGACTCGTATACGCCTGTACTAATTCTATTCCAGACTCTCCGGCAGACGCCTCATCCGAAATGGAAAGAGCGTTCCTTGAACAACATATCCGTATGTATGGGACTATGCCAACGTCTCAAACGGCTTACCGTGGTTATGATGCAATTATGATCCTTGCTGAGGTTTTCCGCACGGCAAAAAGCATGGACAGAGAAGATCTGCGTGAGGCAATGCTTCATATCAAAGATTTCCAGGGGATCTGCGGAACTTATGATTTTTCAGACGGATCTGGTGATGGTCTTAAGGGTTGCCAGATTGTAACCATGCTAAATCGCAATTCCATGTCTATCGAATACTATAATCCCAATAACCTTTATTATTGATGCAGAGGAGGAATACCATGCACACTGTACTTGAAAAACTGTTTCCTATCGGTTTGATCCCTGTCGTGGCAGTTCACGACAGTCACGATGCCGTTTCCTTGGTCAATGCCTTTGGAGCCGGCGGTATTCACGCCGCAGAGATTACATTCCGTACCGCTGCTGCCGAGGATTCAATCCGCAATATTTCTCAAAATTGTCCTGATACCATTGTGGGAGCTGGTACAGTTGTCACTCCCCAGCAATGTCGAACTGCAATTGCCGCCGGTGCAAAATTTATCGTTACCCCGGGATATGATCAGAAGATTGTGGATATTTGTCTGGAACAGAATATAGCAGTTTTACCCGGTTGCCCCACCACCAGCGACCTGATGCTGGCGGTTCAATCCGGGCTTGAAGTGGTTAAGTTCTTTCCTGCACAACAGTTGGGTGGCCTTTCTTTTCTCAAGTCCATTGCGCCTGTGTTCCCCTCTCTTCGCTTTATGCCAACAGGGGGAATCTCTATGGATAATCTGGAAGAGTATCTCAGGGCTCCCATGGTATTCGCTTGCGGAGGAAGTTATATATCTCCGGCAAAGCTCATCGAGGCAAAAGCATGGAAGGAGATTACCTTACTTTGTGATAAGACTTCCGAACTGGTGAGAAAGGTGCGTGGTTAATATGGGAAAAGTTGTTACATTTGGTGAGATTATGCTTCGCCTGGCGCCTGAAGGCTATGAGCGCTTTTTTCAAAGCGATCGGATGCAGGCCACGTTTGGCGGAGGTGAGGCCAACGTCGCAGTTTCTCTTGCCAATTTCGGCGTAAAAAGTACTTATGTGACAAAGCTCCCCACCCACGCTATCGGTCAGGCGGCCGTGAATGCTCTATGCTATTTTGGCGTGGATACCTCTTGTATCGTTCGTGGCGGCAAGCGCATCGGAATTTACTATTTGGAAAAGGGTGCTTCCCAACGAGGCAGTGTATGCATTTATGACCGCGCCAACTCTGCCATCGCCGAAGCTGTTCCCTCTGATTTTAACTGGGAACAGATTTTTGACGGTGCGGATTGGTTCCACTTTACAGGAATCACTCCGGCCCTGGGAGGTGAGTTGGTGTCCATCTGCAAGGACGCTTGCATCGCCGCAAAACGTCTCGGTATAAAAATCTCCTGTGATTTGAACTACCGAAGCAAACTATGGAGCCGTCAGGAAGCGTGCGCAGCCATGACAGAGCTATGTCAGTATGTTGATATTTGCATTTCTAATGAAGAAGATGCCAAGGATGTTTTTGGCATTGAAGCGGAAAATACCGATATCGTTGGCGGTTCACTCAATAAAGCCGGCTATGAATCCGTTGCCCGACAACTCTGTGAGAGGTACGGCTTTGAAAAAGTTGCTATCACCCTGCGAACCTCTCTTTCTGCCAGTGACAACAACTGGGCAGGTATGCTTTACGATGGGAGTCATAGTTATTTTTCCAAGGAATACCACTTACATATCGTAGATCGTGTCGGCGGCGGTGACAGTTTTGGGGCCGGCTTGATATATAGTCTCCTCCAGGGCAAAGATTCTCAAACTGCGATTGAGTTTGCTGTGGCCGCCTCTGCATTAAAACACTCTATAGAGGGCGATTTTAACCGTGTGTCCATTGCCGAAGTGGAAAAGCTCTCTGGCGGCGATGGCTCCGGTCGTGTCCAACGATAATGGGGAAGGACATCGTGATGGAACAACTCAATTATGCTGTTTTGCGTAAAAAACAGCCCCTTGCTTTTACTCTTCCCGACGCTCCTGAACGCATACTGCAATTCGGCGAGGGCGGTTTCATGCGGGGCTTTGTCGATGCTTTTGTCGATGAGATAAATGAAAAAACAGATTTTTGCGGCAAAGTAGTTGTCTGCCAGCCACGCGGCGGCCATCCGGAAATTTCTGAGGCCTTCACACGGCAAGAAGGACTTTATACCCTAATCCTTCGGGGTCGTGAAAATGGGCAAAAGGTTTCTCGCACACGCGTAATTTCTTGTATTTCCCGGTGTCTGGACCCCAAAAGCCAGTGGCAAGAGGTCCTTGCCTGCGCTGAGAATCCCGCGTTACGCTTTATTATTTCCAACACCACAGAAGCCGGCATTATTTTTGATCCAGGCTGTCGTTTAAACGATGCTCCCCCCACATCCTATCCCGCAAAACTGTTATGCTTTTTATACCGACGGTATCAGTTGGGGCTGAATGGTTTTTGGATTCTACCTTGCGAACTGAATGACCATAACGGCACATTGTTACAGACTACCCTGGAACAATACTGCGATCTTTGGCAGTTAGAAGATGGATTTCGTCAGTGGTTCCATGAACAAAACACCATCTGCTCAACTTTGGTCGACCGCATCGTCACCGGCTTTCCTATGGCCGAATTTGACGAACTATGCCACTCCTTGGGCTACCGGGATGATTTGCTTGATACTGCAGAAGTATTTGGTTCCTGGGTCATTGAAGCCCCATACAAATTACTGGACGAACTCCCGCTGCAAAAAGCCGGCCTTCCGGTGATTCTCACCACCGATCATACGCCATATAAGCAACGCAAGGTGCGTATCCTCAACGGTGGTCATACTTCTATGGTGCTGGGTGCCTATCTGGCGGGTAAAGATATCGTTCGTGATTGCATGGGAGATTCCATAATACGTAGCTTTATGAATCGTTGCATTTATGATGAAATTATTCCTACTCTGAATCTTCCTGCTGAAGATCTAAAAAGTTTTGCTGCATCGGTATTGGACCGCTTTGATAACCCATATATTGATCATTCTTTACTGGCAATCTCCCTGAATTCTACGGCCAAATGGCGCTCACGTGTCCTCCCTACGGTACAGGACTACTATGCTATTAAGGGTGTCCTCCCACCGTGTCTTGTTGCCGGATTTGCCTTCTATGTAGCCTTCTACCATCATGCGCAAGAATGCGGGGAAGAGTGCCTGTTTGCGCACCATAGTGGAAGAACATACGAAATCAAGGACGATTCTTATGTGCTGGATTTCTTCTTCCACCATCGCTTTGATGCGCCCAGAGAATTGGTTCACGCCCTGGTAAACGATGATAAATTGTGGGGAGATGCCTTGCGGCAATTACCGGGATTTGAAGAAGCGGTCGTTAATATACTTACTGATATACAAGAAAAGGGTACCTACGCCGTAATGAAGGAGTGCATTTGATGAAACTGATGCAAATTCATCCACAGGATAATGTAGCTGTTGCCCTCACCGATATTACCACTGGAGATGAAGGCGCTCTTGAACAAATCCCTGCCGGACACAAGATGGCAATTCAATCTGTTGCTCAGGATGAATATATCATCAAGTACGGCTGCGTGATTGGGCAAGCAACTCAGAATATACCAAAAGGTGCTTGGGTACATACTCATAACGTAAAAACAACCCTTTCCGAGCAATCCGATTATTCCTATCACCCCGTTACCTATGCGCTCCCGAATCCACAGATTCAGTGTTTTCAAGGATATCTGCGGTCTGATGGCCGTTGTGGTATACGTAATGAACTGTGGATCATTCCCACAGTCGGCTGTGTCAACGGTATCTGTCAGACCCTTGCCGCAAAAGGACAATCTCTGGTGCAAGGCAGTGTTGAGGGCGTCTACACTTTTCCACATCCTTTTGGTTGTTCTCAAATGGGAGACGACCATGCGCAGACGCGCCGCATTTTAGCTGCTCTTGCCAACCATCCCAACGCCGGTGGTGTGCTTGTGGTTGGCCTCGGCTGTGAAAATTTGACAATCGAGCAGCTCAAAACAGAACTTGGCGAGTACGATCCCTACCGGATTCGCTTTTTGATCTGCCAGCAAGTGGAGGATGAAATAGAACGAGGTCTTTTGTTGCTAAAAGAGCTGGCGGATTACGCAGAAAGTTTTCACCGCGAAACACTTCCTGCTTCAAAGCTGGTAATCGGCCTCAAATGCGGTGGTTCTGATGGGTTTTCCGGTATTACTGCCAATCCAACAGTGGGGCAGCTCTCGGATATGATTATCGCCATGGGAGGCAGTAGCGTTCTTACCGAGGTTCCTGAAATGTTCGGAGCAGAAAGCATTTTATTAAATCGATGCAAAGATGATACCACTTTCCGTACTGCTGCAAAAATGCTTTCCGATTTTAAAGACTATTTTGTTTCGCACCATCAAGTTGTTTATGAAAATCCCAGTCCCGGCAATAAAAAAGGCGGTATCACCACTCTGGAGGATAAATCCTGCGGTTGTGTACAAAAAGGAGGTCGGGCGCCTATTACCGGCGTTTTGAACTATGGTCAGCAATTGAGTGGCATCGGATTGCACCTTCTTGCTGGTCCCGGAAATGATTTGGTCAGCACCACCGCATTGACCGCTGCCGGAGTTCACCTAATCCTATTTACTACCGGTCGGGGAACACCTTTTGGTGCTCCGGTTCCTACTGTAAAAATCTCTTCCAATTCGGCTCTATATCAGAGCAAGTCGAGATGGATTGATTTTAATGCGGGAACGATTGCTCAGGATGAAGAATCGCCTGCTGTTGCTGCGGAGAGATTACTTAAGTTTGTTTTGGAAGTAGCTTCTGGGAAAAAAACTCGCTCAGAGATGCTGGGAAATCGGGAAATTTCTATCTTCAAAGATGGTGTCGTATTGTAATTGAAATATAGGAAAGTGGCGGTCGTGGTGCACACAACGTCAATCATTCTCATCACTGATAATCCGTCTCTTTTTCTTGCATTTTACAGCGGCTCGTAGTATATCCGATATACCTGGGACAATCGCTGCTCAGATAGATGCACGAATGCTCCGGTTGTTCAAGGATTTCCATGTCTCGTTATACATAGCCTTGGACACACCCTAATCGGGATGATGTACTGAAACACCGCACGGATGGGGCGCTATCCTTGGTACCCTCAGCCACCGCTATCTATGGTTCGGTGATTCGTTTGGCTGGATTAAAGTGATGTGGTGATATCACGTGGAAAAGTCAGTAGATCACGTATAGTTTAGACGCTAAACAGTCAGCGAATATCAGCCTGAAAAGGCTTTCAGCTCTGCTGACCAGTTAAGTTGTCTAAACTGTCGTTCCCCTCTAAGGGATATTTAGGCAATGTCCCGCATTGCTACTCTCCGTTCTATCCTTCCCTAATCCGCCCTCAACAACCCAACAAAAATTGACCTTTCTCCCTCACGGCAACCGCAAGTTGCTAATAGGAGAAAGGTCAATTTTTCATCAGACGTTTGGATGTGCAAAAGTCCGAGGCCTGCTGGAATAACATAGCTTTCCTATATTTCATATCAGCTTTTCACGTGTAAAGGTACACGTCAAACCTCAAATTATTTATTATCCCACCACCAATTTATTTGTCTTCTTCAAATACTTCGCAGGGATTGGTCTATCCAAATGCCAGGTGATATTCATAGGTTTCTCACCCTCATGTTTGACATAGTTAGCTGTACCGAGATATGTATAAGACTCTGCACTATTGGTAATGCGGTCAGTTTTGAATTCGCGAACAAATAGCAGCACGCGGCTACCACGTTCTTTATGGTGAATGTAGCGCTGACCGGTAGGAGAACTTTCTGCCGTGGTACTCTGGCTCTGCCAGTGGAACAACTCGTCATTGATAGAGTAGTCGTTATACATCGTAGTAGGCGAATAGTCCTTGTCTGCCTTATTTAGTGTTACGAAGAAAACATCAAGATTCTTCTCCGGCAGCCACTTCACACCTTCACGAACCGTAGATGGTTTCATAAAATCAAGAGCCACTAACAGTTGGTCGCGGGTATATGTGCAGTGTAGATCCAGCGGGCAGTCAAAGCCCACATCTACCGGTTCATCAATGAAGTCGATATGATCGTAACGGTACTGTAACAACGCCATTAGTTCGTCCAAAAGCACGGTACTATCCGACAATGAATAGAGATTGTTCCGTACCTCGTCATCGTTCCAATCATCAGCGGTTTTTTGCCAAATGGTGACGTAGAACATTTGCAACATCCGCTTTTCGACGTCAGTAATCGTGCCAAGAGCAATGTCATGCAATTTGGGCAACAAATCCAATAAGAATTGAATCCAGCGGCGAGAGTCAATCGTTGCGAACCGTACCAGTGCCTTCTGCATAGTTTCTTCCAATTGTTCGGAAAAATCTTCAATGACATCAGCCCGAGCGCAAAGGCGGGCAAATGTACCAAACTTATAGATGGACCGAGGATCCAGGTGATAATAATCCAGGAAGTTTGCCAGATTCAGCGTAAGACCCGTGTCCTCTTCAAAAGTAGCTATACGGGAAATAAGGCCGGCACTGTTGCCATAGGACGCGCGAATATTCTCCAGGATATACTTGGCCGCCTTGCGCTCCAACTGAATATAGCAGCCCTTAGGAACAGAGACAAATCCATCCTTAATTTCTCTTGTAACACTGCGTGTTGTATTGGATAGTAGCGCCGCAAATTTATCCTCAAAATTATATTTCTTATTTGCCTGGCCGATAAAATCCAAAACGGTCAGGCATTCTTTATCCTCTGCCAGACGCAGGCCACGGCCCAACTGCTGCAAGAATACAGTTAGGGATTCCGTAGGGCGCAGAAATAGAACGGTATTGACCTCCGGAATATCCACGCCCTCGTTATAGATGTCCACAACAAAAATAAAACGAACTTTACCAGAAACCAGGCGGGCTTTTGCATCCTGACGTTCTTCATCAGGGGATTTTCCCGTCAAGAACATGGAAGGAATACCGTGCGCATTAAAATAGTTTGACATGAATTCGGCGTGCTCCACAGATACGCAGAATCCCAGGCCTTTTACATCATCAATATCAGTGACATATTTCAGCAAAGCAGACACAACCAGATCCGCACGTCGATTGGCAATGGTACCACTAAACGTATACAGATTGGATAATTCCGTCTTATCATAACCACCGGCCGCCCATTTCAGAGTATCCAGATCCACCGTATCGGTGACGCCAAAGTACTGGAAGGGGCACAACAGCTTGCGATCGATGGCCTCTGGCAATCGAATTTCCGCAGCAATACGGTTATTGAAATACGGCAAAATGCTCTTGCCGTCCATACGTTCCGGAGTAGCTGTCAGGCCAAGAAGGATTTTGGGCTGATAATATGCCAGCAGCTTTTGATAGGTAGGCGCTGCCGCATGGTGGAATTCATCCACAATGATATAGTCATAAAAGTCCGGTGAAGTCTTCTCTGTAAACTCCTGAGAGTTGAATGTTTGAATGGAGATAAACAGATTATCAAGAATTTTAGGGCGATAGTTTCCTACGAACATTTCACCGAAGTTGGCATCTTTCAACACCGCACGGAAAGTATATAAGCTCTGTTTTAGGATTTCCTCACGGTGCGCCACAAACAAAAGTCGGCAGGGTCGATCCGGATTTTGCTTACGGAAACGTTTGTAATCCAAGGCGGAAATTACTGTCTTACCGGTACCGGTAGCTGCCACCACCAAGTTATGGGTATATCCCCGGACCTTACGCTCAGCATCCAGCTTGTCCAATATCTCCTGCTGATAGGAGTAAGGCTGGATATCCATAGTGTAAATTTCGGCGTTATTCGTATCAAAATACTTTTCGGCCTGTAACGCACGCGCCAGGCGCTCTTTTTGATCCTCAGAATAGTACTCGAATTCCCGGTCATTCCAGTAATACTCAAAAGTGGCTGCAATCTTGTCAATCGTCTCCGGCAAATCCTTCTTAGTCACCTTTGTGTTCCATTCCAGGCCGCTGGTAAGCGCCGCGTTGGAGATATTGGATGACCCCACATAGGCCGTGGTAAAGCCCGTGTTGCGATAGAAGATATAGGCTTTGGCGTGAAGGCGGGTAATCTTTGTATTATAGCTAACCTTGATCTTTGTATTGGGCAGTTTGCGGAGTTCCTCGATGGCTTTCACGTCTGTGGCACCCATGTAGGAAGTGGTGATGATACGCAGCTCGCCACCTTTTTGGGTAAAGTCTGTGAGTTCATCCATAAGGAGGCGCAAACCACTCCACTTGATGAAGGAAACCAGCATATCAATCCGGTCGCAGGAAACGATCTCTTTTTTGAGTTCCGTATACATCTGCGGCTCATGGACAGCGCCGGTAAACAGGCTGCTCTGCGCAATTGAGGTTTCCGGACGGATAATCTCCGCTTTTTCATCCAAGGCCAACACAGTATTTTTCTTATCAAAAAGTGCAAGAAGCTGCTCCGCACGCTCTGCCACAGAGAGCGCATCGAAGTCAGCTTCTTTAGTTTCATCCATAATGGTTGAGATGATATGGTTCGCCAGCGTAACCTGAGCATTCAGATTTCCGCCATTATCTTTGAGGTTGTCGAGGCCTTTCTCAACCACTTCAGCCACATACTTTGCCAGCACTTTGGAAGCTTCCGCACTATCAATGGGCGCAGTTTGAGAGAGCTTGTCCAGCGCGGAAAGCTCAGAATCCAGCTCTTTATTGATAATTTGCTCGTAAAGTCCATCGTGTAGCATAGTTATCCCTCCCGGAAGCAAAGATTATTTTTCTATACCAACTCCAAGAGTTTTGCTTATATGATTGAGAAATTTTTTGTCCTCGCAGTAGATATAGCAGCCCTTCTGGCCTCTGGATAGCAGCGTCTTATATGTATTTCTAATTAGCTTATCCGCTAAATCCGGATACTTGCACCCTCTAATACCAGAAGACTTGTCGCTCATAGCTTCCTTTGTTTGGTCCGTAACCACATGCCCATCTTCATATCTCAAGTCCTTACCTATGATGATACCGCAATAGTCAAACTCAAGTCCTTGTGTCGTGTGGATACAACCGACCTGGTCAAAAGAGTTGGGATCAATGGCAAAAATTGAATTTGAGAAATTCCACTTTGCTTGAAACCCATCTTCCAACACGATATCATATTCATTGCCGTTAGGATTATCTGCGGTAATCCATTCATAACAATAGCCGGCAATCATTCTTGATTTATTATTAAGTGCATTCTTTTCCCGTAATGCTTCGCGCATTTTCACTGGGCTACCAAAAAGTTTTACATCGTAATCGTAATCAAAGGTGTAATTTGCTGTCTCTCGAATTTCCAAAAGATTATCAAGGAAGTTCAGATATCCATCGCTACCATTGCACCGAAACTGAGAAACAAGGGTCAGATCATCTCCCTCAAGAACTTTAGCATGATAATAATCTGCCCACTTACGAATTTCTGCTTTACTACCTATATCTTTTGTAGTGATTCGTTGATCTTCATCGATGAAAAATACAGTTACTTTCCCTGCGTTAATTAGCTCTTTAACTTGATTTTCACCGTGAAAAATTGCAGACTTTTTCTTTAGTCGATGCGCTTCATCCACAATTATACAGTCAAGCATATCTGCTGGTGCATTCCAAAAAGAGTCAGATGATTTGAACAAACTCTTAATGTAATTTAAGCGATAATGATCCTGCTTTAGCTTTTCGAAATATACATTACGCGGCGCTGCATTTTTTGTTACATAATTTGCGCTAAAGCCCTTATTAATCAAGTCACACAGTAGTTGGATTGCAACTACCGATTTGCCTGTTCCCGGACCACCTGAAACGATAACAACGTATTTTTCTTCTCCCTTTAAGGGGTTATTGGCATCCTTAACGGATTTCTCAACCAGTTTTTTTACAGTTTCATAGGCAACCTTCTGTTCATCGATCAAAAAGAACTCTTCATTTCCGCGCAACATTGAGGAAAGGGCATCCTGAAGAGCTTTTGCCGGCTTCAGTTTACCATGATCGATTTTCATTAAAAGATCAATATCATCTTTTTTCTTTACGTAAGTTTTGATGAAATTCCTAAGTTTATCAACATCTTCACTTAAAAATAGCGGTGCAACTGCAATGGCATCTTTATAATGACTATTGTCAATATGGCTTCGATTGCACTCTCGATAATTATGCAGATAGGCACATGGATTCAGTTCAATATCCTGTTTATGGATATTCTCGTTAAATCCTTCAATAATTTTTGCATAACTATAGGCTTGGTAGCACGGATGGCACACCGTTCTATTTGCGCCGCCTGTATAGGCGGTAACAACATCGGGGCGAGAGGTAATGCCACTATCTTCCCATTGCTTTAATTCAATAATGACTGCATGATTTTTATCTGAATCATTCTTCCCCGCAATTAAGAAATCCACTCGCTTTGACGTAAGTGGAATCTGGTACTCAACTGCAATATCCACATCATCATCAATTTCAGCATCATCCAGTACATTACGCATGAACATAAGAGAATTGCTCCACGCTCTATATTCAGCGTCATTATTATGATGAATATTGTGGCGTTCAAATTCCATTTCAACTTTGTGCGCAATACTTCCACGCCGAATGTCATCAATAAAACAGCCTTTAGTATTCTCATAAATAATCATGATACAGCTCCCTACAGTTCCGTGTACTTTTTTGCATTTCCCTTCGCTTTTTCGACAGGATACTTAGCTTCATTCTGATCCATTTTTGAGTTAATGATTTCATCCGCGTCAAGTTCAAGTTTATCTAACATATCGATGCAATAAACCATGACATCAGATAATTCTTCCTTGACTGCATCCTGGCTAAAATGGATCTCATCCCACTGAAAACATTCAAGTAATTCGTTAGATTCAATAGATATCGACTTTGCAAGATTTGCTGGCGAATGAAATTGATCCCAGTCTCTGTCAGCAGAGAACTTCAATACGCGATCAATCGTGCTTTTCTTTATCAACTTGCATCGCCTCCATTATTTTTTATTTTAGCACATATTGCCGAATTATAAAAGAATTAGTTTTATTAAAAATAGTACTGCTTCAAAATGATAGGTGCAACAATTAGAAAGAATGCTTTCCTTACGCGGTTTTTCTCTTCCTTCTCGGCGTATCCAACCAAACAAGGATCTTGGTAAGTACCGCCGAACTGTACCCCACGCCAACAAGAATCAAAAAGATCGTCCATGCGCTCATAAACAATACCTCCATATCGCAAATTTTTCATTGGATTTCTTCTCTCTGCATAGACATTCTCTCACGCAATATGTCCCATAATCCGTACAAAAAAGAAAGGCTTGCATTTCTGCAAGCCTTTCTTTTTCATCATTGATATAGTTTTGCAATCTTACTGACATGCTCCCTCATCTCCGCAACCACATCATCGGGTGATATAATCTGTACCCCATCGCCAAAGCCGCAGACCCAGGCGAAGAACTGGGGACTGACCACAACGTTGGTGCGGACGGTAAAGTAGTCATCACCATCAGGAATGATCATCACGTCCCGGCCCAACCGATCCAACACCGCACCCACCAAATAATTGGCAAATCGCAGCTGCACCGATTGTTCCTCCCCGCTGAACATCCCGAATACCTTGCGGGAATACACCGCCATGTCCAACTGCTCGTAGGCTTCCCGACCATCCCGAGGCTCGTCCATCACGGAGATGTCCGACATCTTGTCCACCCGGAAGTGCTTAATGATACCGGCTTCTGAATCGTAGGCCACCAAGTAGTAGTTCTCATCGTCCCAGGTCAGCGCATAGGGACTCATAACATAGAACGCTCCGTCTTTCCGCAAGCGCCGTTCCTTAGTCACGGTGTACTCAAAATATTTGAACCGGATCTTTCGGTTTTGCGAGATGCCGGTGTGTATCTCATCCACGTTATAATAGATGGACTCGTTCATGGTTTTAACGCGATTCGCCACGTAGACCTGCCGCTGCAGCAGCTGGGCCTCGTGGACGCTGGCCAGGGTCTCTATTTTTTTGATGAGCTGCGCCGTCTTCTTGTGAGTGATGAACTTGGAGGACTGGATACTGTCCACCAGCAGTTTCAACTCCGGCAGCTCAAACTCCCGCGAGGCGATATAGTAACCCGAGTTGCGCCCGCTCTCACTGCGCTCGATGTCCAGACCGAATGTCCTCAGAGCTTCTATGTCATCGTAGATGCTCTTGCGCTCCGCCGAAATATCAAACTGGTCTAAATAGTGGATGATTTGGTTGGTGGAAACCGGATGCTCCTCATCCGTGTTGTCCAGCAGATACCGCATGAGATACAGCAGTTTTAGTTTTTGATTGGCAGAGCGCGGCATACGGACACTCCCCCCCTTCAGTTGATAAGAAAAGTGTAATGAGCACAGCAAAAAATGTCAAGACAATTAGCACGGTTTATGGGACAGATAATTTGTATAATACCCGATATGGAGGCCATATATGTCAGCATAAATGGCCTTTAAAAATGATCAGTTTTGCTTGCCAATTGTGTCTTTATGCATCGAAAACGGTATTTGGAATACCTTATCGAAATAATATTATCTTTATCGACCTAAAGTGGCAGATTTTACTTTCAAATTGAAATATATTTATTTTGCCTTGCAACTTCAAAATTTTTATTTATAATGAAAGGAGATAGCTATGAGGGGAGGGTATATTTTGGATTACATTCGTATTCAAAATGTTAGAAGCTTAAAAGATACAGGAAAAATCAGCTTGCCGCAAATTACAATTTTGGTCGGGGAAAACAGTTCGGGAAAAAGCACCTTTTTGCGCACTTTTCCTTTAATAAAGCAATCAATTACTAAACGAACTGACGGCCCCATTTTATGGGCTGGCGATGTGGATGACTATGTCGATTTTGGCAGCTTTAGTGAGACCGTAACTAATGACAGCTCTAATGCTTTGACATTTTCTTTCGGATTTCCTTTTTCCTATTTGCCGAGCAATTTTGCTCATGATATCATTCCGATTAATTTTAATTTTGAAAAAGGCTCTGATGCTATTGAATATACAATAAAAATTGAATCTGATCAGAGTAAAAGTCGTGAATATGTTTCAAATTTGTCTGTTTCTTTTAATAATACTATTGTCGATTTCAATTTTACTAAATCTCAATCCAATAATAAGGATACCGCATCTATAACAATTAACAATGAGACCATCAGTATTCCTAAAATGAAATCTGAAGGCAAACCGGTCTTTTTTTGGGATTACGATAGGCCTTCAAATATTTTTGGTTTTTCCCTCCCGAGCATTTCTGGTATTCGAGATGAAATTATTCAAGTCATGTGCAAAGATGAAAATCTTACAGAAGAACAACCTTACAATCGAGTAGATGATTTTTTATCAATTTTAACTGCTACAATAATTGGAAATGCTTTAATCCATGATATAGCATTAAACAATCTTTTGTCTGACAAGGTACAAATTGCCAAAGACGAAGTTGCAATTGACTCCGCAATTGACTTTTTCCGGGATTCAATAAAAAAGATTTTACACATGAGTAAGTCGGAACAGCACAAACTCTGCGTTTATTGTGAACTTTTATTCTTTTATGAATGCTTCCCACAAATTGATCAGTATTTGGATAGATATTTTCGCCAAGTTCATTATATTGCACCATTAAGAGCCACTGCAGAGCGATACTATCGCCTGAGGAATTTGGCTATTGATGATGTGGATTATCAGGGGAAAAATTTGGCAGTATTTATTAATGGCTTATCTAAGCAACGGCTTTCAAACTTTCAAGAATGGACCACAGAACAATTCGGCTTCAAAGTTGAAACAGAACGTGGCGGTGGACATCTATCAGTAAAAATCTCTTTGGCCGGAAGTGAAAAAAGAATTAATTTATCTGATACCGGTTTTGGATATAGCCAAATACTGCCTATTATTACTCAGCTTTGGGATTTATCAACCCGTAAAAGGAAAAAAACTGATATAACTATCCCTTTAATAGTTGCAATCGAGCAACCTGAGCTGCATTTACATCCAGCTATTCAGGCAAAGCTTGTAGAGGCATTTATTGCCGCCATTAAACTTGCAAAACAGAACAACTATCAATTACAGCTATTGCTGGAAACGCATAGTGAAACAATTATTAACCGATTTGGACAATCTATATTGAAAAAGGAAATTGATGCAAATGATGTTGAGGTTGTTCTGTTCGAGAGAAGCTTAGATTCTATGCAGACAAATGTAAAAATCAGCAAATATGATTCTGATGGTTTCCTCACAAATTGGCCGATTGGCTTTTTTGCACCACAGGGGTGATTAGCTTGGTACTATATATCGATAGTTCAATTGTTTCAGAATTAGATAAACGGGATCCAACATCTGAAGAAGAAGTTTTTTTTGCGAATATTGCAATCGCATGTCAAAAGGGATATTGCTACTTATGTGGTGATTTTAATAGCATTGATATATTGAGTCGTCGCTTGAGTGGTATTGAAGGAAAAATATATAGTTCCATTAGAGAAAAACATTCAGAAGATGGAGCCCTACTTTCTTTAGTGCCAATCGTTTTTATTATTTCCTTTTCAAATGTTCTTTGTAATGATACCCTGCCAGAATGTTTAAAAAGTAACCCTGATAAATGCAGAATTCTCCCTATAAGTTTAGCTCAAGGTCTGGATATTAATCAATGTTGCCTTTTAGGGGAAAATCTTAGCGATTGTAAGTTTTATCAATTTATTGCGGAGTTCTACATAAAGTATCGCAGGATTGAAGGCATAGGCATTTCTTTCGATTCAATACCTGGCGGAGGAAATACTATATGCGATGTTCTCAAAAACTGCGTAGCGGATAAAAAAATGCCCACAATATGTATTGTTGACAGCGATAAAAAGTACGGCGCAACCAAAACTTATAATAAAGTAAAGCAAGGTGACACTTGTATTCGGGCTTGCAAAATGTCAGAAGATTTAAGCAAAATGCAAAATCTCCCACCATACACTCTGCATCTACTTGATATTCATGAGGTTGAAAATTTAATACCTTTGAACATTTTAGAATCTATGGCGGAAAGTGATTCTCCTGACATTAAATTTGGCGTAATAATGCTCAAAAGAATAAGTTCAATTGACAACGGTGAACCTGCATTATTTTATGACCTCAAAAAGGGAATCCCTTATATATCGTCAGATGAAGATCCCAAGTATTTATACTGGCAAGATGTCTTAACTCGTATTGGAGAAAAAACGGCAAAAATTCCCCGAGATAAGGATACAGGCAATGCTATTCCAACAGAAAGCCGTGTATTCCCTCCTCTTTCTTCCAACAGTTTATTGGAACGAGCATACGAACATATGAATAAATTACAAACGGCCACAGGTCAAATATTAGTAGAAGAATACCTTCTCCCTTATTGGGAAAGTCTTGGTTCAATGCTATTTTCCTGGGGATGTGCACGTCCGCCTCTTCGTTCTTGAAACGTATTAAATTACAAATTTATAGTGTACGAATAAAAACCAGCTGCTATCAAACAGCTGGTTTTTATTCGTACACAAATGGTTGTGAATGCTACTGTAATAGTTGACCAGAGTGACACTGAAAAAGTTTACCACTAA
>CALCRH010000038.1 GCA_937894515.1 uncultured Clostridia bacterium
TCACCGGCATAAGCCTTGTTGCACCAGTCGGGGTCAGCCAAAACCGGCCGGCCCAACATAATCATATCAGCCTTGCCGTCACGCAGAGCCTTTTCCGCCAAGTCAGGATAGCCCAACTTGCCAACAGCCACGATAGGAACCTCCACGCCCGCGTTGGACTTGATACCCCGGGCGGCAAAATACTCCTTGGCCACCTTGGCTATATCCAGGAAGCACCCTGCAGGCATTCCGGCGGGGGGATGGGGCAGCCACCAGTTATCATAGCAGCCCAAATCCACATCGAACATATCCACACCGGCCTTGACCAGATTCTCCATGTAGTTCAAGGTATCGCAAATCGACCGGCCGTTTTTGAAGTTTTTCAGACTCTTGACCGTATTCATACGGTCGCCATATGTTTCCTCCAGCGCCAGAGACAGGTCAATGCGGTACATGATGGGATAATCCGGACCGGTCTTTTCGCGGATGGCCTTGATCAAATCCAAGCCAAAACGCTGCCAGTCGGAATATTTACCTAATTTACGGCGGTTGAAGGCCGGAGAGGTAAGCTGATCCAGCAAGTAGCCTTCATGTCCGTGGAGATACACGCCGTCCAGCCCCATAACCTTGGCATCCACGGCGGCCTGCGCCGCATTTCGGATGATCTTGTCACACTCTAAATCTGTCAGAGGGCGGCAAGGTACATCAGGCAGATAGAAGTTGGGATTCAAAGAAGCAGAGACCGGAAGCTGGAACTTGGTCAGCAGGCACTGAGGATTACCAACACGGCCCAAGCCGGGAGTGAGCTGAATGAAGATACGGCTGCCGCGGGCATGAACGCCCTGTGCCAGATCGCGCCAACCCATGAGATTGGTTCGCGTACCGTCAATCCGGGGGAAATAAGAGTAGTTTCCCTTTTCCGTGACGGAGGTGTCAATGTGATGGCTGATGGGGATGAGGCCTGTGGTCAAAAGACCGATGCCGCCCTCGGCTCTGGCGAAGAAGTATTGCAACATCTTGTCGTTGGGGCGACCTGTTTCCTCGGCCATCTGGCAGTTGCCCATAGGCGCCATGACCAAGCGGTTCTTCACCGTCAGTTTGTTGATCTGAATGGGAGAAAACAACGAGGTGTAGGGGAACAGTTCCTTGGTCATGCGAGCAGTGCCGCCGGCGCGGTTTTCGCAGTCTGTGCGTACCCAGTTACCAAAGCTGTTCACAAGTTTTTGCACTAAAATGTCTTTCTTCATGATTCAGTATCCCCTCTCAAAATATTGTGTGATCTCTTTATGACAGTTTCCTACAAATATAGAATATCATGGCAGCTTAAAATTAGCAAGAAAAATGCGAAAAAATTATTACCTTTTTGTTGCTTTTTGCCAAAGAATACTGTATTCTTACAGGGGGTAGTTTATTCTGTCGAAAAATATCAGAATTTACTCCGCCAAACAAGGCCATTTTGCACGCATATATACAATTAAATTAGGATTGCAGGTCTTATCATCTTTCATGAAGTGTGCGGTATAACTATGTCAGATAAAACCAAAATTATTGCCGTTGCCGGAAAGGGCGGCGTAGGAAAAACCTCGCTGAGCGCTGCTTTTGTCCGCCTGTTGGCAGATGAATACCCTGAAAAACGTATTTTGGCCATTGATGCCGATCCCGCAGTGGGACTGGCTACAGCGCTGGGGGTAAAGGTACAGGAAACCCTGGACGATATCCGTATGGACATCATCCACTCCGTGGAAAACGGTGCTCCCAAGGAGGCTATGGAGCTCTTAGGAGAGGCGCGGTTCCGTATCTTTGACACCATGGTGGAGCTTCCCCGCTTTTCCTTTCTGGCCATTGGCCGGCCGGAAAGCGCCGGATGCTACTGTAAGGTCAACGCCTATCTCAAGGAGGTTATCAATCTGCTCAGTCAGGACTTTGACTTTGTGGTCATTGACGGAGAGGCCGGTATCGAGCAGATCAACCGCCGGGTCATGGAAAAGGTAAGCCATCTGGTTTTGGTTTCGGATCCCAGCCGCAAGGGAACCCAGGTGGTCTCCGCCATCCGCAAGGTGGCTGACGAACTGGTAATGTATGAAAAGTGCGGTGCCGTAATCAACCGCATCACGGATGAAAGTCTGATTCCCTATATTCAAATGGATGGAACGGGAATTCTCAGTTACATTTCCGATGACCCCTCTCAGGCAGAAAACGATATCCGCGGACAGACTGTTTTTGCTCTGGCAGAGAGTTCTCCCCTACTGTACGGTGCCCGGGAAACTCTGAAAAAGTTGGGAATCTTGCCTTAGGATCATAGTTATTTTTTAATTAAAATAAATTTTTTTAAAGAGAGGTGTGATAATTTGAGAGACTTAAAGCATTTATTTTTCTTTGAAAATCTCCTTGAAAACGCCGACAACGAATTAGTAGAAAAAGAAAAAGCGAAAGGCGGTCTGGCCATTGGCTATACCTGCTTCCACATCCCCGAGGTTCTCCTGAATTTAGGAAGCTGCTTTTCCGTCCGTCTGCGGGCGCCTCGTACAGGCAGTGTAGACATCGCAACCTACTACATGTCCAACTACACCTGCGAATATGCCAGAGCTTTGGTGGAACGCGGCATTGAAGGCGGCTACAACTTCCTGGACGGTTTGGCCGGCGTGGATGCCTGCTCCATGATGAACCGCTTTTATGAGCATTTTGAAATTCTCAAAATGAACGAAAAGCCAAATTTCTTCGTCACTCACACGGATATGCCTTATAAGATTGAGGACTATACCGTGCGCCAGTACGTCAAGCAGATGCAGATCCGTCTGTTGGATGTGATGAAGGCGAGTTACGGCGTGGACGTGTCTGATGCCGCCATTCGCCAGGCGGTAGCCGAGCATAACGAGGTGTGCCGCATCCTCACAGAGATTGGTGAAATGCGTAAGGCGGAAAATCCCGTCATCACCGGCTACGAGTTCCACATTCTCAATCTGGTAAGCTACACCTGTCCCAAGGCACAGATCCTCCCCTATCTGCGTGAAACGTTGGATGAGCTGAAGACCCGCGTTCCCGATCCGAAGCCCTGGTATCGTGCCCGTGTTGCCGTGGTGGGCAGTGAGATCGACGACCCCGGTCTGATCCGCATGATCGAGGAAGCCGGCGCTATGGTGGTTGCCGACCGTTTTTGCTTCGGCTCCATCCCCGGTCGCGAGGTCATCGAGCTTACAGATGACGAGCCCGCTTTGGATCAAATCTGCCGTCACTATATGGAGGTTTCCGAGTGTGCCCGGTACATCAGCGATGAGAAAGTCGCCCAGCGCCGTGCAACGGCGGATCGTCTGGCTCGGGAATACAAGGCCGACGGCATCATTTATGAACAGATGAAATACTGTGATTTCTGGGGATTTGAGCGTGCGCTGGTGAGTCACGTCATGTCCGAAGAAAAAGGCTGGCCAGTACTGAGTATCGACCGCCTGTACAACAACCGCACATCCGGCCAGCTCCGCACCCGCTTCCAAGCTTTTGTGGAGTCGCTGGAGATCAAGCGGATCCAAAAGATGGGAGGTGTCAAATGATGGGCAAGATCAAATACCCCAATCCCAAGTTTTTCCGCGCCAAAGATCATATGGACTGGAAAAAGCAGGGTGAAAACCTGAAGGAAGTAGGCGGCATCGTTCTTGAAATGCTCAAGGAAACCGACTGGAAAGCTTTCGGTCGGAACCGTCTCAGCGAGCTGAAGGACGACGGCAAGCGCATCATCCGGGAGGTCAAGACCATCAAGGATATGACGCCCAACGAACGCAAGGATCTGCTTCTAAACGGTGAAAAGCACCTGGGTTACCTTTACCGCAAGGGCGGCATGGCCACCGTACGCAGAGAATGGAAAGGCTTGGAAAGCACCGCCATTGACTTTGCCGAATGGCTAAAAATGTGGGGTCTGCTTCTGGGTACGTTCTCGAAAGATCTGGTGCCTGCCCTGAACACCACGTTCTGGTACCGCTGGATGATCTCTTATATGTGCTGCGTGGGCTTCATGGATAAGAACACTCTGGGACAGCGCGGCAAGGCCTTGAAGATGTCCCACCTGATGATCTATGATATTTTCCGCTATGTGGCGGAAAATCTTGTGCTGATGGCCAAGGCTGACCGAAAGAACGGCAACAGCGAGGAACTGAACAAGAAGCTGGTGCTGGTGGACGAGATGACCATGGCACAGATCATGGCCGGTTTCCCCGACCTTATCGGTATTCCCTATCAGCTGATGCCTGTGTTCCTGGTCTCTGAGATCGACCAGCTCACCTGCGTGCCCTACATTGATGCGGTGGAGTCCTTCGGTCTGCCGGCAGACACCTGCCCTGTGCCGTCCTCCGAGTGCGGCGCACTGGTGCTGGATGCCCTGCCCCACATGGGCAGCTGCTTCATTTCTTCCTCTATGCCCTGCGATGGTTCGGTGATGGCATCCAGCTATATGTCCCGTCGTTTCCCTGACCTGCCGGTGTTCCATCTGACTTTCCCCGTCCGCTATGAATACGAGGAGACGGTGGCTGATGCCGCTGAGGACATCAAGGCCTGCATCCGGTTTATTGAAAAGCAGACCGGCGCCCGGTGGAGTTGGGATGCCTACTTCGCTGCCATGAAGCGTTTCAACGAAGAGACGAAATACGAGCTGGAAAAATGGGAAGTCAACAAGACCCCCTATCCGCAGATTATCGGCCCGTGCTATGAGCTGTTCCGCAAGTGGAACTATGAGATGGACGGCGGCGCGGATCCCCGTGTGATGAAGACCTGCCGCAAGGTCAACAAGCTCATGCTTCAGGCATATGAAAAGCACGAGGAAGCCTGGGTGGGTAAGATGAAATACCGGGGCATCGTCTGGTCCTGTCCGGCTCACTACTATGCCAACTTCTCCAACTGGCTGGCTAACTGCTGGGGTGTGGATATTCTGGTGGAGATGGAGTCGCTGAACTTCACCAAGCCCATGGAGACCGAAGATAAAGACAAGGCACTTATGGATCTGGCCCGCCTGTATGAACGCATGGTCATGCGCCGTCACACCAACGGCGGCTACCACAACGTGGTGGATGAGCTGTGGCGCCAGTGTGAGGCATGGAATGTAGATCTCATTATCATGTATCAGAACGTAGCCTGCAAGAATATGGCAACTTTGCAGGGCATTTTGGATGATCAGTGCAGAGATAAGGGCTACCACATGATCTGGATCGAACATGATCTGATGGATCCGCGCACCGTGTCCCGCAAGACTATGCGTGATAAGGTCAACGAATATATGCGTACCGTGATGCACGCTGAGCCTGTGGATCCCACGCTGTGCGACTTCGATGATGAACTGTGTATGTAAACACTTTGCTGTTATTCCGTCTAATATAAATATTAAGTAGAAATAAAAGGAGAAACAATATGAAATACTTTGGCGGTTGTGATGTCGGCTCCACCTATACGAAAGCGGTCATTCTGGACGAAAATGGCAAGATTTGTGCCGATACCACTATCAAGAGCAAGATCAATTCTGAAGTCAGTGCCAAGCTCGCAATGGAAGAAGTGCTGAACAAGATCGGTTTGAAATCTTCTGAGGAGCTGAGCTATCTCATTGGTACCGGTTACGGACGCAACAAGGTCCCCTTTGCCGATGAAAACATCTCCGAGATCTCCTGCCACGCCATGGGTGTCCATATCACCGATCCCAGCGTGAAGGCCATCATTGATATCGGCGGTCAGGATGTCAAGGGTATCAGTGTAGACACTGACGGCACGGTGAAGAACTTTGCCATGAACGATAAGTGCGCTGCCGGTACCGGCCGTTTCTATGAGGCTATGGCTCGCTCTTTCGAGATGAGCTTGCCCGAGTTTTCCAACCTGAGCCTGACGGCCAAGAATGTCATTCCCATCACCGCACAGTGCACCGTGTTCGCAGAAAGCGAAGTCATTACGCTTGTGGGTGAAAACAAGCCCATGGACGAAATCGCGGCCGGTATCCAGATGGCCGTGGCCAAGCGCTGCTTCGTAATGGCAAAGAAGGCCGGTGCCGTTGACAGCATCACTCTGACCGGCGGCTGCGCCAAAAACGCCGGCCTGAAGCAGGCTATTGAACGTGTGCTGAAGCTGAAGGTCATCGACCTGAAGACCGACCCGCAGCTTATGGGCGCCCTGGGTGCGGCAGAATATGCCCGCCAGAAAGGCCTTGCCAACGCCTGACACTTTACTCATTCTGAAAGGAGATCGCTATGTGCAAACTCTGTAAGTTTTTGCTGAAACTGTTTTCCATTCTTACTGCCGTAGCCGGTGTGCTGTTTGTTATCTACTTTTGGAATCTGGATCAAAAGCTGCTGGGCTGGGCTTACACACAGGTGAACCGCATCTTTGACCGGAAAAAGACCGATATCAAATTCTAAGTATGGAACTATATCATTCTGTTGTCCACCGCACAGAGGAGCTTTTAAGCTCCTCTGTCCCACGGCATTATCCCTATGACAGCAGCAAGGCGTGGAAGGATACCGGCGCTTTTTCGCTGGTCATGCTGCGGGATGCCGCCTATGAGTTAGGCGGAAGCAGTAAACCCAGCGTGAATTTTACCTGCTGCACTACCAGTTCCGCGCTGGTGGAAAAAGACGAGATCCTTGTCATCGGCCCTGATCTGCAGGAGATCCGGGAGGACAGTCCTTATGCGCGTTTGGCCTTTCTCCGTGTAGGAGACATCGAGAGCGATGATGACAATGACACGGAAACCGCTTTTCGCGCCATTCAGGACATGGACTTTGTGAAGTATCACGTGTTTCCCGAGGGCTATATGCTCCGCACCAGCAGCGAAAGCCACCGGGAACAGGTACGCATCAGTAAGGATGCCCTTTACCGCGGAATGAGCTTTGAGGCCATAGGCAATGATTTCATCCGGCAATACAAGAAGAACCCCAATGTTTTAGCCGTTAAGCTGTTGTTCATCACCGCCTCGGAGGTAAACTATGACGAGCTCGGCAAGCTGGCACAAAAGGTACATGACATTACCTTCGGGCTGAGCAAAATTTTAGAGGGGCTGCCTACCGACTGCGGAAACTGTCAGCTCAAGTCCGTCTGCGATGAGGTAGAAGGCATGAAAGAACTGCATTTCGGCAAAAAATAAAAAGCGCCCGCCCTTTCAGCGAACGCTATGTATTCATTTTTGCTTGATAACGATGAAGTTGTCTGTCAGATCTACCGTTTTCAGGACACCTGTCATGGCTACAGGAATCCCCATAATGTCGGTGAAGATCAGTTGTCCATCCTTTTGGGTAACTGCGGCCACATTTTTCAATAAAACCTGCCGGTTTTCATCATAGACGGTAGAGAGGCACATTGCTTTATTCCCCCTTTAAAATTCGCAGAGCTTCCTCTAACTTTTCGTTTCCTACCTGGTAATCTACACAGGCATCATGGATCAGCTGACCGGCTTCGCCCTCTATTTCATGGCTCAGCTCATGAAGCTCCTCTGTATGGTGTTTGTTGTGGCTCACCGCATACTGCAGGAGCGCCAAAAGTTCCTCAGAGGAATGATGTTCTTCCGGATGATGATGCATATGCATGGCTGAATCCTCGCTTTCTTTCAGATACCATATTGTATCATGCTGCAAAGAAGCCGTCAAGTCCGGACCACCCCAGCATTCAAAGCACAATCTTTCGCAAAATCAGTCATTTTACTGTTGACATACAAAGCTTTTCATGAAGGAGAATGAGAGAACACCATGAGAGACTTAAAGCATTTGATTTACTTTGAAAATCTTTTGCAGGAAGCCAACAACGATTTGGTCAAGCAGGCCAAAAACGATGGTAAGCGCATTTTAGGCTACACCTGCTACTTCATGCCGGAGGTCCTTCTGGATCTGCCCGGCTGCGTTGGTGTCCGGCTTCGGGCACCTCGCTGCACCAGTCCTGATATGGCCACCTACTATATGTCCGGCCGCACCTGCCACTATGGTCGCAGCTTGATGGAGCGGGCATTGGAGGGCGGTTACAATTTCCTGGATGCACAGATGGCCACTGAGACCTGCACCGTGACCTGCCGCTTCCAGGAGCATCTGCAGCAGAAAAAAATCGATTCTGTGGCAGATATGAACATTATCCAGAATCCGGATTTTTTCTGTGAATTCATTGATGTTCCGTTTAAGCAGAACGAAAACGGCTTCGACCACTACCGGGAACAGCTGCAGGCTCATGTACTGGACAAGCTCTGTGAGAATTTTGGCATTGACACGTCTGATGACGCATTGCTGCAAGCCATCAACGAGCATAATGAGGTCTGCCGCCTGATTACCGAGATCGGTTCCTACCGAAAGTTAGACGTCCCTACCATCACCGGCTACGAATTCCAAGTCATCCAGCTGGTGACCCTGGTATGCCCCAAGTATCTGATTTTACCCTTCCTGCGGGAAACGGCAGAGGAACTGAAGACCCGCAAGCCTGATGCCAAGCCCAACTACCGCTGCAAAGTGGTTCTCTCCGGCAGCGAAAACGATGACCCGGATTTCACAAAGCTCATCGAAAGCTGTGGCGCTCTGGTAGTTGCTGACCGACACTGCTACGGCAGTCTTCCCGGCCGGGAAGAAATCACGGTGGCAGAAGGACAGTCCCCGCTGGACGCCATTGCCCGGCACTATCTGCTTACAAGCTGCTGTCCTCGTTTCATGCCGCAGGATGCCATGCGTCAGCGCAAGCAGTATTTGGCCGACCTTGTGAAGGAGTACAAGGCTGACGGTCTTATCGTTACTTCCAACAAGTTCTGTGAATACTGGAGCTATGAGCGTACCATCAACGCCATTGTTCTTCCCCGGGACTTCCAAATTCCTACCTGCTCCATTGAAAAGGAATACCTGAACTCCGCTTCCGGTCAGCTTCGTACCCGTTTTCAGGCCTTTGTGGAGAGCGTGGAGATCAAGAAACTCCAGGAGGGCAAAAAATGAAAAAGTTGGATCTTAAAAAGTTTAAGAACATTGACTATAAGAAAGCCGCCAAGGATTTTTGGTATGGAAAACCCCACGGTGAGCGGCGCTTAGGTGAACTGTACTGCGACAAGACCGGTCTTTATAAACACCGGGAATGGCGCGGTGTCAAGGACACCATGTACTATTTCAATAATATCTGGCTGTATAATTACGCCTCTTTGGTTGCAGAAATGCTGAAAAGCGGCGGTCTTGAAGGCGCTATGCTCTTTGTCAAGGGCCTGTGGCGCTACCGTTGGATCGGTCAGGCTTATCTGCCTGTGATCCACTGGTTCGATCGTGGTCTGGAAGGTCTGCGCGGCAAAGCTCTGCGAGCCAGCGCATGGCACTACAATGCCATGGTAGGCGTGTCCGTACAGCAGATCCTGAATATGCTCAAAGCCGATGCCAATCTGCATGGCGGCGAGCATAACGATGCTTGGGCACACACCTTTGCTCATAAGGAAACCCTGTGGGGCGGTGTATTCTATCCCTGGAGCGATAAATTCCAGCATGTACCCGTGGAAATGATCCCCTACTTCGTCACCTGCCACGTGAATAACCACACCGTACTCAACTACATAGACGCAGTGCAGTCCATCGGTCTGCCCAGTGACCCCTGCCCCATGTGTCAGGCAGAGGCAGGACTGTTCGTCCTGGACGATATGCCCGACTACTCCCCCTGGTTCTTCACCTCCAATGAAGCCTGTGACGGTTCTGTTGCCAGCACGGTTTTGCAGGACTGGCTTTGGGATAAGCCCATCTTTGCCCTGCCCCAGCCCATGCAGTTTGATGACCCGCTGGTACAGAAGCACTGCGGCAATGAGATCCGCGAGCTGTGGAAGTTTGTGGAAGAAAAGACCGGTGTCAAGCCCAATTTTGACCTGATGCGGCAGCGCTTGGAAGCACAGAATGAGCTTCAGCGCTTCGAGTGGGAAAAGTGGGACGTGGCCGCCAACACCAGCTATTATCCCATCAACGGTGTGGCACAGGCACTATACCGCATCTACTACTCTCAGTACGGCGAAAATCCCATCTGGCACAGAACGGACAAGAAGGTCCGCAAAATCATGGAAAAGTGTGTGTCCGAAAAAATCGACACATTCCCCAATACCCGTCACCGGGTGATCGCCTGGTCGTGTGCGCCCCTCTATTATTCCCACTGGTGTACCTGGGCCTATAACTGCTGGGGTCTGAACACCATTATCAACATGGACTCTCTCATGTTCGACATGACTCTGCGTACTGACACCGTGGACAACACGGTGGAGGACATGGCGCTGTATCATGAATGGGCTCCCATGCGGCGTATGGCCGTTGGCGGTATGCACCATATCTTTGAGCTGTGGGAGTACATGGAAAAGTTCCACTGCGACATGGTGATGATGTACGATCAGCTCCAGTGCAAGGGAATGCAGGGTGTTCACGGTCTGTTTGAGGACGAATTCCGCGCCCGGAACATTCACGCTATTTGGATGCCCCATGCGCTGCCGGATAAGCGTACCGTTTCTCGCCGTGAGATCCGCAGCATCATCAATGACTACATGACTACTGTCATGCACGAGGAACCGTTGGATCCCTCTCTGCTGGACTTTGATGACGGCGAAAGCTGGTAAGACAAGGAGGTTATGAAAATGAAAATGGTATGGAAAATCATCAGCCGGGTTCTGCTCATTGCCGCCGGTGTTTATGCGCTTTTGTTTGCTGTGTTCTTCTTTGATCTGGATGGAAAATTCATTTTCAAAAAGGTAGAGCCGCTGTTGGTCAAGCACTATGATAAGATGGAGCGCCGGGATCCCTTGAAGGTCGCTTATGGCACCGACAAACCCCCTGTGGATTACGGTACCCGATAATGGCAGAGCATTCTCATAAACACGCCGGTGCACATTCGCAGACCAAGGCCGTACTCAACCGCCTTTCCCGGGCGCAGGGACATTTAGATGCTGTGCGCCGAATGGTAGAGCGCGGTGAGGACTGTTCCGAGGTGCTGGTACAACTCTCTGCAGTGATTTCCGCGCTGAACAGCACAGGGCGGCTGATCCTGAAAGATCATATCTCCCACTGCATCGTGGATGCTGTGGAGGATAACGATCAAGAGGCGCTGGAAAAACTGGATGAGGCGATTGATCGCTTCATGCGGTGAGCGGGACGTGCAGCTTTCCAATTATCGTATCTTTATATTCGTTATTGATTTATGGAGAAGAGTTATGGATAAAATCATTGATTTCGTGAGAGATACTGCCACAGCCGCATGCTCTGCCGCTTTGAAGTGCGGTGCATCTGTCAGCAAAAAGGCAGCAACTCTTATAAAACGCGGCGTTAAATCGCTGATAAATAAGCGTGAGTGTAATAAGGGCGAAAAGAAATGCCCCTGCACCGCTCTATTGACAAAGCTTCGCCCAGTGATGAAAACCACGATGCTGGCTGCAGGCGTCGTAGCGTTGGTTTCCGGTCTGTGTTTCTTCCTTAGCAAGAAAAAATGATGATTTAATCATAAATCCGAGGAAGGGAGAGGCCGATGCTCTCCCTTCCCTCTTTCTTTGGCACATTCACTTTTCAACAGGAGGCACAATACACATGAGTAAAAAAGAATTCAAGGCAGAGTCACGGCGTCTTCTTGACCTGATGATCAACTCCATCTATACCCACAAGGAGATTTTTCTCCGGG
>CALCRH010000039.1 GCA_937894515.1 uncultured Clostridia bacterium
ACGCACAGCGCCTCGGCGAAGCGGCATTGGATCGGCCCATAGCTGATGCCGAACACGCTGCCAAGCAGCGACAGCGCCGCATATAGACCGCCCACAACGGCGGCCCGTGTCAGTTGGCGGGTACGGCTCTTTTCCATGCCTTACCCCTCCAAGACCAACAGGCATGTACCCACCGGCAGCTTCAGCTCCGGCATAGCCTGGTGGAGTGTCGCCGTCTGCTCCGCAGTCAGAGCATAGGTGCCGCTGTCGCTGCTGAACCCCATCTCACACAAAATTTCCCGTGCCATGGCGCACAGCGCCGTATCGCTGACGTGGATCTGTTCTGCTTCCGACTCACTTTCTTCCTTCCTGGCTCCCGCCGCAGCATCGTATGTCGCTTCGGCGTCCTTTGTCGTCAGCATAAAATTGTTTACAATGCCGTTATCAGCCACGCCTTCCTCGCACGCTGCCGGTGCCTCTGCCGGCGCCGCACAGTCTGCCGTTTCCGGTGCGGCAGATCCCGCCCGCATGGTGCCAAAGAATACAAACGGCACCGCAATGCACGCCACCACCAGACACGCGGCGGCACTCAGTATGATTTTCCAGGTCTGCCTGGGGGAACCGGCCTTGACCTGCGGTGTCTTTACCACCTGCGCCATGACGCGTGCGGTAAAATCTGCGGACGGCATCTCGCTGCTATGCAGGGTGCCGGCAAATTTTTCTTCAAAAGCATCGTATGCTGTCATGACCGTTCCTCCTCTCCTGTTTCTTGGACGGCATCGGGAGTGAAAAAGTTCCCCTGCCGCAATAGGATTTCTTTCAATTGTGCTTTGGCGCGATTGATGCGGGACTTCACCGTTCCGTTGGGCAGCCCCAAAACGACCCCGATCTCCTCATAGCCCAGCTCTGCCTGATACCGCAGCAGCAGGATCTCCCGTGCCTGCGGCGAAAGCGTCTCCAAAGCGGCCTGAACCGTCTCCTGCTCTTCCTGCCGTTCCACCGTCTCCTGCGGCGACTCTCTGCTGTCGACCAATACCGCGTCCTCAATATCGGTGCTGTTCCGGTATTTCTTCTCCCGCCGCATCAGATCAATGGCGGCATGGGTGGTCAGTTGGTACAGCCATGTGGAAAACCGGCTGTCGCCCCGAAACCGGGGCAGGCCTTTCCACGCAGCGAGAAAGGCATCCTGTGCCGCCTCCTCCGCATCGGCAGGGGACAGTCCCATGTGCAGTGCCAGCCGGTATACCTGCCCCTGATAGGCCTCCACCAGCTGTCCGAATGCTGCCGCATCGCCATTTTGCGCTTTATGTACGATGTTCAACTCGTCAAATATCATACCAGATCCCTCTTGATCCCCTTGGCAATTTCATACAGCTCATCCAGCTTTTCCAGCCGCACGATCTGTTCCTTGTAGTAATTGGCGTGTGCCACGCCCTTCAGATACCAGCAAAACTGCTTCCGCGCCTCCAACATGGCGATGTGTTCTCCCTTGTCGGCCACCGCCAGCTCCATCTGCCGTACCGCCAGCTCGATCCGCTCTGCCAAAGGCGGCAGCGCAGGTACAGGCTGGCCGTTCAGCGCCGCTTCTGCCTGTGCAAAGATCCACGGATTGCCGAACGCGCCCCGTCCGATCATGGCCATGTCCGCCCCGGTAAACTGCAAAATTCTCACCGCGTCCTCCGCGGAAAATATATCTCCATTGGCAATAACAGGGATATGCACCGCCTCTTTGACCTCCCGAATGGTGGTCCAGTCCGCCTGCCCGGCGTACATCTGCGTTCGTGTCCTGCCGTGTACGCACACGGCTGCCACGCCCACCTGCTCCAGCATCTTGGCAAGAGAGACCGCGTTGATGCTGCCCTTGTCCCAACCCCGCCGCATCTTCACCGTTACGGGAACGGGACTGGCCTTTACCACCGCCTCGGCGATACGCGCCGCCTTTTCCGGGTCCTTCATCAGCGCTGAGCCGTCGCCGTTTGCCACCACTTTTCCCACGGGACACCCCATGTTGATGTCGATGACTGCGGCGCCGCTGACCTCTGCGGCGATTTGAGCAGCCTCCGCCATGCACGCGATGTCGCTGCCGAAGATCTGTGCCGCCGCTGGCTTTTCATTGGGTGCCAGCTTCAAAAGCGTCCGGCTCTTGCTGTCCTGATAGCACAGCGCCTTGGCGCTCACCAGCTCTGTGCAGGAGTACCCGGCTCCCAGCTCCCGGCAGATCTGCCGGAACGCCAGATCGGTGACCCCCGCCATGGGTGCCAGCGCCAGCCGTGATTTGATTTCCACATCACCGATTTTCATGCGTACCTCCTGCAAATAATCCGCCCTCTTTGTAGGGGCCGGCGTCCTCGACGGCCCATTGTTTACCGCAATAGCCTGTAACATCATAGTATAGCAAAAAAAAGCGGTGACAGCAAGCATTTGGGGCAAATCGCTGCTCTGCTGCCAAAAGAATGATGGTATAAACTTGACATTTGCCGGGCGGATGATACAATGGAAAACAATTTTCAGGATAAGGAGCTTTTTTATGACAACATTTTTGATTGGATTAGTCATCCTCTTCGCGGGCGCTGCCATTTACGGGCGCTTCTGCGAGAAGGTCTTTGGACCCGATGACCGCCAGACCCCTGCTTATACCAAGCAGGACGGTGTGGACTATGTGCCCATGAAGGGCTGGAAGAATGCTTTGATCAATCTGCTGAACATCGCCGGTACCGGCCCCATTCTCGGCCCCATCCAGGGCATTCTGTTTGGGCCCATCGCCTTCATTACCATCCCCATCGGCAATATCATCGGCGGCGCCATGCACGACTATTTCTCCGGCATGATCTGCACCCGCGACGGCGGCACCCAGATGCCCGAGATGATCCGCCGCTATACCGGTAAAGCGGTAGCCGGTGTGTACCGCGTGTTTGTCTGCTTCATGTTGCTGCTGGTGGGTGCTGTGTTTATCTACACCCCCGGCGATATTGCGGCCACCCAGGTGTTCGGCTTCAGCGGTCTGGCCAGCGATTACAGAACGTGGATCGTCTACGGTGTGATCTTCGTCTACTACCTGATCGCCACCGTCTTTCCCATCGACGCCATCATTGGCAAGATCTACCCCATCTTCGGCGGTATCCTGCTGTTCTCCGCCGTGGGCGTGTTCGTCGGCCTCTTTGTCAGAGGCTATCCGCTGGTCAACATCTGGGACAACTGGAACACCGGTCTGCTGTTCCAGTACGGTGATTACTTTAAGGCCAACCACTTTATCCCCACCTTCTTCGTCACGGTGGCGTGCGGCATTCTGTCCGGCTTCCACTCCACCCAGACGGCGCTGGTATCCCGCACCATGAAGAGCGAGAAGCAGGGCCGGCACACCTTCTATTCCATGATGGTGCTGGAGGGCTTCATCGCCATGGTCTGGGCGGCTGCCGCCATGGGCGTGTATAACCTGGGGCTGCAGGAAGCCAATGCTTCTCTGGCAACCGGTACGGTGGGCGTTGTCTGTAAGGATCTGCTGGGCAACGTGGGCGGCATCATTGCGCTGATCGGCGTTATCGTCCTGCCCATCACCTCCGGCGATACGGCGCTGCGCGCGCTGCGTCTGTCCCTTGCGGAGGCGCTCCATATCGATCAGTCCTCCAATGCCAAGCGTCTGAGCATTTCCGTGATCCTTTTCGCTCTGGTGGCGGGCATTCTGGTATGGGCCAAGACCAATGCCCAGGGCTTCGCCATTCTGTGGCGCTACTTTGCCTGGTCCAACCAGGTGCTGGCTCTGTTCGCCTTTGCGTCTATCGCCACCTGGATGTTTGAAAACGGCAAGGCAAAGTTTACCTGGATCCCCCTGATCCCCGGTGCGTTCTATGCCTTTGTGACCATGAGCTATATCTTCAACGCCAAGATCGGTTTCAGCGTTCCCTGGACCGGTGCCTACATCATTGCCGCCGTGCTGACGGTGGCCTATGTTGCGGCGATCATCATCAACGGCAGAAAGCGGCAAAACGCACAGTTACAGCCTTTGGATCAATAACGCAGATCATACGGTAAAGGGAGCCGACGCTGCAGCGTCGGCTCCCTTTTTCTATAAAAAAGAACCGGACGACAAGTCGTCCGGTTCAAGTGAGGAGAAAATTTCGGAAAGAAAAGCTAAAGAAGTGCTACCAGCAGCCACGCGATGCCAATAACCGTGCCGCCGATAGCAGCCCAAAGCGGTGGGCTGATGTGATGCTTGGGGGGAATGGAATGGGTGTGGGCGTAATTTTTGGCGATACGCACGGCCTGATCCACCAACTGCTGTTGGCTGACACCGCCGCCGTCACCATTGAGAATAAATATTGCCTGTTCAAACATACGCGGATCGGGACTGTCTACCACGATGACCCGCCGGGAAACTCCTTTCACCAAAACTGACGCCCTCCTTACCGTGTTGATACATTCAGTATTGCCGCGTCAGCACGGATTATACACGTTTTGCCGGGATATTTTCCACCTGCGTGACCACCACGGCACAGTCGTCATTTTTTCCGCCGACCTGTTCCGATTCCTGCAGAATGCGCTGAGCCAGATCCTGCACATTTCCGCTCCAGCCGGCCAGCAGATTCTGCAGCCATTCATCGCCATCAGCCACCACGCCGTCTGAAACCAAAACCACAATATCGCCCTGGCAGAGCGTCAGGATATGTACTTCCGGAGTCTCCTGCGTTTCCTGCAACCCAACCGGCAGGGAGTGGCTGACGTATCGCTTCACGCTGCCGTGATGCTTCAGATAGCTTGCCGCCGCTCCGTATTTGTACAGCGCCGCCTGTCCGGTATCTTTCCGCAGTGCCAGCAGATCCACCGCAGGGAAGGCGCCGTTTTCATCGCGCTGCAGCTGCAGCGCGGTGTTCAGGGTTTTCAACGCCGGTGCCGGGTCGATCCCCGCCCTTAAAAACTGCCCCAAAAGCCGTATTGTCATGGCGGCCTCAGCATGTGCAGCTTCTCCGCTGCCCATACCGTCGCACAGCAAAAAGTATTCCGTGATCCCCACAGACAGCCGGGCAACCTGATCGCCGCAGAGCTTTTCACTCTCCTTAGGCCGCAATGCGGTGGCGCTTTGCAGCTCCATCACCTGCGAGGCATGTATGTCAGAGACCTCCATACTACTGGCCAGCGTCTCCTCCATCTGGGCATATTGTGCCGCTGCCAACTCCTTCACGCCGCTGAGCCGCAGACGATACTGCCGCCGCAGCAAATAGGCATACAACTCCCGGTTGATAGCCTCCAGCAGCTCCGAAAAATGAATGCACCGGTCAGCAAAAAGTCGGGGAAAGTCCCGGGGATTTGCTGTCCCCCGCTGTAAAAGATGGGGGCAGGCATTGTTAAAAGCATCATAGGTGTCGGTATATTTTTCCTGCCAGCATCGCTGCTGCAGCACACAGCCCCGGCACACCTGTTCAGCGGCCCGATCAAACAGCACGGCGGGATTCTCCGGCTTCTCCGGGGACGGGGTGTGGAACAGATTTTCATAGAGCTCCCGAAATGCCGCTGCCACCTGGCGAAACCCGGAGCCAACATTGTCCGGCAGAGTGGGCTTATCCTTTCGGGGCAGGGAAAACCGTTGTGGTACGCACAGATAGGCGATCCCTGCCGCCACCAATTCAAAAAGCAGCAAGGGAATGTTGTCCCCGTCAAACAGCACCGCCGCCGCCACCGCTGCCAGACAAAAGGAGACGGTACGGCACCATCGCTTTTCAAATTGAGCCGCCAAATAGATGCCCAACCCGAATACGGCGGCAAACAGCAGGGCAGGGCGTCCCGGCACAAGATCCAGCGCCAGGCCGATACCGGCGCCGATGGCGGCGCTGTAAGCGGGAAATCGCACATCGCACAACTGCAAAGCCAACCATGCGCCGCAGACCACGCCGGCAGAGAATCCTCTGACTTCCAGGGGCATCAGCGCCGTGCAAAAGCCCAAAACGATCCAAACCGTGCGGGTGTGTGAGTCACCCACCGTATTCTGATAGGCGGCAACGCCGGCAGCCACCGCAGCAGCAATACATAGCATCCAGCGGGAAAAGCCACAACCGATCAGGGTAACAGATTGCACCAGAAACAACATGAGCGCGGTGACCAATGGCCGAAAATAACCGCGCAGATAGATTCTGCTGTCCGTGAATGTCAGGGTAGCGGCATAGATCAGCACCGCACAGGCGGTGTGCCGCAAAGCGCCCTGAAAGGGGAAAAAGAGCCATCCGCCTGCGGCAGCACCCAACAGAGCACACAACCCCCGCAGATCCTCTCCGGCAACGGCCACAGCAGCCAACGCCCAGGGGGCGTAGAGCCCGCCCAGCTGTCCGGCGGAGAGTGCCATGGGAATGACGATCCAGGCGCCGTAGTGCAGCCGGTATTCCGGTCGGGAGTGGTCAAAAGCTTTTACTGGCAGCTTCATGGCGCTCACCTCCTTCCTGGCCTCTATTGTAACCCGGAGAGAGTGCCGAAACCTGTCGGGAAATAATAGGTGGGGGGAATTTTGAAGAAATTCCCCCCACCGCCTGTTTTTATGGGATAAAACGAAAACGAACTGCAATCATTGCAGCATTTTATACAATATGTAATTACGCTTCCCCCCGGAAGTATTCCCGGGTCATCAGAATATCCTGCTCGATCTGCGCCTTCAATTCTGCCAGCGATCCAAATTTCTGCTCTGCCCGCAGATGGCGGCAGAAGTCCAGCCGGATCCGCTGTTCGTAGAGATCCTCCTGAAAATCCAGCAGGAATGTCTCTACGGAAATGGCATTGCCATCGCTGACGGTGGGCCGGGTCCCCACGTTGGTCACGCCGGCATAGCTGCGGCCATCCGGCAAATAGACCCGGGTGATATATACCCCGTTTTTCGGAATCAGCACGTGGCCGGGTACGGTAAAATTGATGGTGGGAATCCCGATGGTGCGCCCGATACGGTAGCCGTGCCTCACGGTCTGAGACAGGCAGTGCCGATGTCCCAGAAACTCTGCGGCACGTTCCACGTCACCGCTTTCCACCAGTGTCCGGATATAGGTGGAACTTACCGTAATGCCGTCATGCTCCACCTTGGGAATGATGTCGCACCCGATGCCCAGTTCTGCACATTTGGCTTGCAACAGTTCCGGATTTCCGGCGTTTTTGTGCCCGAAACGGTAGTCATGCCCGGCCACCAGATGTACCGCGCCGTACTGCTTCACCAGCACTTCCGTGATGAAGTCCTGCCACGGCATGGTCATCATGGCCTGGTCAAAGGGTGCCAAAATCACCTGCTCGATGCCGTAGATCCGCCGAATGATCTCCTGCCGTTCCTCCGCGGAGTTGATGAGGAACACGGGGATTCCCGTCACCACCTCTTTCGGCGGCCGGTCAAAGGTAAATACCGCCGGCACTGCGCCCAGCTCTGCCGCCCTCTGTACGGTTTTTTTCAACAGCTCGCCGTGGCCCTTGTGTACGCCGTCAAAAAAGCCCAGCGCAATTACAGTTCTCAATGGTTTCACGCTCCAAAAAAGTTCTTGATCGAGGTCATGACCCCGTTTTTCAGCCGACTCAGGCACAAAAACGTACCGTCTCCGCCGTAGATCCGATATTCGCCATCGGATAGATTTTCTCTGATGGAGAAGGAGTTGCCGTTGCGGCACAGCTTTTCCTGCTTCTCCGTCTGTAAGCGGTATTCCCCGCAGTGCCGGAACAGTGTGTCCGCGTCCCGCAAAAGATTCGCACCCTGCTCCTGCACATCGTCAAGGGTGACCGTATCGCCCAGCGTGTACCCCGCCGCCATGGTCCGCCGCAGACTGCTCATGCACCCGCCGCAGCCCAGGGCCTGTCCCATGTCGTGGCACAGCGTCCGGATATAGGTCCCCTTGCTGCACAGCACCCGGATCTGATAGTCGGCAGAGGAGAGCTGCTCCAGAAGCTCCAGCTCATAGATGGTGATACGCCGGGGTTTCCGCTCCACTTCCTTGCCCTGCCGCGCCAGATCGTACAGCTTCTGCCCGCCGATCTTGATGGCGCTGTACATGGGGGGAATTTGTTCGATTTCCCCGGTGAACTGCGGCAAAACCGCCTCCACGTCTGCCCGGGAGACTGTCACCTCCCGCTGTTCCAATACGGTGCCGGTACTGTCCTGGGTATCGGTGACCGCCCCCAGATGTAAGGTTGCGATATATTCCTTTTTGCCCTCCTCGGCGAAGCTGACACCCCGGGTGGCATTTCCCACGAATACGGGCAGAACCCCTGTGGCCATCGGGTCGAGAGTTCCCGCATGCCCCACTTTTTTTGTTTTCAGAATGCCCCGCAGCTTGGCACACACGTCCATGCTGGTCCAACCCGAAGGCTTATCAATAATCACGATCCCGTCTGCCATACTATTCTTCCGTCACATTTCACTTCGTAGGGGCCGGCGTCCTCGACGGCCCGCATTCTTATTCACCCGCTACTTCCGCCACTGCCTGCAAAATCCTCGCCTTGACCTCGTCCATGGTACCCTCCACGGTGGCGCCGCTGGCGGCCTTGTGTCCGCCGCCGCCCAGTTTCTGACAGGCGGCGCAGGCGTCCACCCGGGGCCCGGTCCGCAGACTGATCTTGATGACGCCCGGTTTCAGCTCCCGCAGGGTAATGCCGCAGTCCGTCCCCTCCACCTGGGCGGCAAGGGACGAAAGCTCCTCAATGTCCGCCTCCGTGGCGTGGAACTCCTGCCGCAGCGCCAGCGGGATCTGCATCACCACCACGCGGCCCTCGTCGTACAGCTCCATCTCGGAAACCATGCGGCTCTCCATGGCAAGCCGCACCCGGCTCTTGATGCGGAACAGGTCGTGGTTCACCGCCGCCACGTCCACGATCTCCATCAGCTCCGCCGCGATGCGGTGAGTTTTCGGCGTGGTGTTGGCGTACTGGAAGCACCCGCAGTCGGTGGAGATCCCCACATACAGGGAAAGCGCGATAACAGGTGTGATGGGGGTCAGTTCTTTTACGATCTCATACACGATCTCGCAGGCCGCTGCGGCAGAGGTGTCCAGACAGGTGTTTTCGGCGTAGAACGTGTTGCTGGGGTGGTGGTCGATGCATAGCTCTACCCGATTTTCGTACACCTTTGCGTTGTCGGGGAACAGCCCAACTGTGGCAATATCCACGGCTGCGATATGCGCCGGTATGAAATCCTCTGCTGCCCAATACGGCGCGGCATACTTCTCATAGGTGGACGTGATGCCGTCATTATAGAGCAGATACGCGGTTTTCCCCATGTCCCGCAGCGCCTGACACAATGCCGCACCGCACCCGATGGTATCCCCGTCGGGCCGCACATGGGTCAAAATCAGTACCTTATCCAGTTGTTTCAGATATTCGGCGGTTTCATGAATATTCATGTCATACTCCGTAGGGGACGATGCCCACATCGTCCCGTGTTTCTTCGTAGGGGCCGATGCCCACATCGGCCCGCAGCAATTTACTTCTCCTCCGGCAGAACGATATTTTCATTCTCCGGATTGGCGGGCTTTACGTGGTTCAGCATATCCAGAATGTGCGCCCCATACGCAATGGAGTCATCGGGGAAGAACTGCAGCTCCGGCGTATAGCGCAGCCCCAGCTTCTGTCCCAGCTCCCGCCGCAGATATCCGCTGGCGGATTTCAGCCCCTTGAGAAAATCCTTCTCATCGGTACGATCCATAGCGCTGACATAGATCCGCGCATACCGCAGATCGGACGTGGTGTCCACATGGGTGATGGTCAAAAGCGTTCCGCTGACCCGGGGATCCTTCACCGTGCGCAGCAGCGCGCTGAGTTCCTTTTGAATTTCGTCGTTGATACGGCCGATACGATTGGAAGCCATACGCTTCCTCCTTTCAAAAACGTGGAAAATCGGGCGGGCGTTCTCGCCCGCCCGATGGTTATTATTGCTCAATTTCCTCCATGGTAAAGGCTTCGATGATGTCGCCTTCCTTGATGTCGTTGAACTTTTCGATGGTCATGCCGCACTCATAGCCGGATACGACCTCCTTGGCCTGATCCTTGAAACGCTGCAAGCTGGCCAGCACGCCCTCGTGAATGACGATGCCGTCACGCACCAGACGCACCTGGCAATCCTTGCGTTGGATCTTGCCGTCTGTGACATAGCAGCCGGCCACGGTGCCCACGCCGGACACCTTGTAGGTCTGACGGACCTCGGCATGGCCCAGCAGCACCTCGTGGAACTTGGGTGCCAGCATACCCTTCATGGCGGCCTCGATCTCGTCAATGGCATCGTAGATCACGCGGTACATCCGCATATCCACGTTGGCGCGTGCCGCGCTGTCCCGGGCAGCGTTGTCGGGGCGGACGTTGAAGCCCACGATAATTGCCTGCGAGGTCGCCGCCAGCATCACGTCAGATTCGTTGATGGCACCCACGCCGCCGTGAATCACGCGGACGCGGACCTCCTCGTTGGAGATCTTCTCCAGCGAGGCCTTCACAGCCTCAACGCTGCCCTGTACATCGGCCTTGACGATCAGGTTCAGGTTCTTCATCTCGCCGGCCTGGATCTGGCTGAACAGATCCTCCAGCGACACCTTGGTGACGGGGGCATTGGCCTTGGCCTTCTCCTCCTCCTTGCGCTGCTCCACCAGCTCCCGGGCCAGCTTCTCGTCAGCCACGGCGTTAAACACCGCGCCGGCGGAGGGAGCCTCGCTCAAACCGGAGATCTCCACAGGCACAGAGGGACCTGCTTCGGTGATGCGCTCGCCGCGGCTGTTCATCATGGTACGCACACGGCCTACGGAGGTGCCGGCGATAATGATGTCGCCCTGTTTCAGCGTACCGTTCTGCACCAGCAGGGTCGCCACAGGGCCGCGGCCCTTGTCCAGACGCGCCTCAATAACGGTACCCTGTGCCGCACGATTGGGATTGGCCTTCAGCTCACCCACCTCGGCGGTCAGAGTCAGCATCTCCAGCAGATTGTCCACGCCCATACCGGTCTTGGCGGAGATGGGACACACGATGGTCTCGCCGCCCCATTCCTCGCACACCAGGCCGTATTCGGTGAGCTGCTGCTTAATGCGTTCGGGGTTGGCAGAGGGTTTATCCATCTTATTGATGGCCACGATAATGGGGATCTCCGCGGCCTTGGCATGGTTGATGGACTCGATGGTCTGGGGCATGATGCCGTCGTCGGCGGCCACCACCAGAATGGCCACGTCGGTAACCATGGCGCCGCGGGCACGCATGGAGGTAAAGGCCTCATGGCCCGGGGTATCCAGGAAGGTGATGGGCTTGCCGTTCACCTCCACCTGATAAGCGCCGATGTGCTGGGTAATGCCGCCGGCCTCGCCGGAGGCAACGTGAGAATTACGGATATAGTCCAACAGGGAGGTCTTGCCGTGGTCCACGTGTCCCATGACCACCACCACGGGAGCCCGGAGCACCAGATCCTCCTCAGCGTCCTGATGGTCGTCAATCAGCTTCTCCTCGATGGTGACGACAACCTCCTTCTCCACCTTGCAGCCCATTTCCTCGGCAATAATGGCAGCGGTATCGAAGTCGATTATCTCACTGAGAGAGGCCATGATACCGTTTTTCATCAGGCACTTGACCACCTCTGCGCCGGTCTTTTTCATGCGGCTGGCCAGTTCACCCACGGAAAT
>CALCRH010000040.1 GCA_937894515.1 uncultured Clostridia bacterium
ATCGGCGAGCATCTGTCCCTTTTACCCCTTTCTGTCCGTACGGACGGCGGTCAGTTTTTTGATAGTATCCCGAATGTCCTTTTCGATCAAATGGCGCATACTGTCCCTGTACCCCGACAGGTCCGCGCTTCCCAGCGCCGCAAGTATCTTCGGAACAAGCTCCGGCTTTGCCCTGCCTACCTCCGCAAGCGCCTTCACGCACTGTCTCGCGGTGATCGGCTTCTCATCCGTGATATGAGAAAGAAATCCCGGCATGATCGCTTCAAATCTGCCCTCATCATCCCATCGGGCGTTTGCCGCAAGAATAATCAGCGCTCTGTTTCTCACCAGAGATTTAGGATGGTCAAGCAATGAAGCAAATTCATCGAAATGTCCGTACCATTCATCCGTTTCCCGACTTTCGGAAACGATCCTTTCGGCGCAGGCACAGGCGAGCTTATCATCCTTTGCCGTCAGGAGAGCATAAGCATCCTGCTTCATGGAATATCCCCCCTTTTTTATCGATCATTCGCTTATAAATGCTTTGACCTCGCAGCCCTTGTCCGCATAATAAGCAAACATTTCGGGGAGCTTTTTAAGATCATAGCTTGTCACACAGTCTGAGAAAACATGGACTTTTAAGCCCGCCTTCGCCATATTAAAGCAAGTTGATTTTACGCAGGCGGTTGCATCCGCTCCGGTGACATAAAACTCGTTAATGCCGTTTTCACTTATAAACCGGGTAAACTGCTCACCGGTCAGGGCATTGCTCTTGGTTTTGACAAAGATGTTGTCTGATACGACCTTTAATTCCGGCACAAGCTCTGCACCTTTGGTGTCGGGCTTGAATGTGCGGGTACCGTCTGTGATATTGTTATGCTTGATGTAAACGACATACATACCGTTTGACACCGCCCAGTCCACGGCGGCATTGATATTGCCGATAATATTCTTATAATGCTTTGTGATGTCATTTTGTATGTCGATGATAACAAGTGCTTTGTTTTGCATTTGATTTTTATCCTTTCTTGTATATCTTGATAAAATGCTTCACAAACGCTTCAATCTGCCGAATAATCTTGTATTTAGCGAGCCAAAACTCTATACCTCAATCTGATATAAGAATCCTGTAGCACACTGCAGTCAGTCAATTCCAATACGCCTGCTCCGGATAAGCCGTCGGCAAGTTTGAGCGATTCGCCATCAATCAAAGTCGGCGTTTTCTTTCCTCCGATCAGCACAGGTGCCACAACAATATCCACATAGTCAATCAATTTGCTGCGCAAAAACAGTTCGTTTACCGTGCCTCCGGATTGAACAGTCAGGCGGTCACACCCGTATTCTTTTTTCAAAAGCACTAAGGCATCCGATAAAGATTCTCTGTAGATAATATGCAGGTTGTTTTCTTTAACACGAAAAGCCGGATGATCTGAATTTGATGTGATAAGCACAAACTTCTGTGACCGGGCGCAGAAGTAACGTACACCATGCTCTGTCAAGTGATGGTTATCCAGCAGAACAAACGATACCGGTGTTTTAGCAGGCATAACCATTGTGTTTACACCCATCTTTGCCTGAACTCTTCCGGTATTGAAAGACCAAAGATCGGTAGTCTGCTCGATCTCATAGTATTGATGAAGCCCCTCTTTGACACCTTCGATGCTTGGCAGATCTTTATCAAAATCCAGTTCATCCGTAGAACCTGTGCTGATTTTTCCATCCACGGACATCAACATAAACAAGGTTATTACAGGTCTATCCATAATTCCTCCGTGCTTCAATAATAAGATATCACCATAGGGCAGACTCAATAACAAATTATGTTTTCTTGCCCATCGCAGCCTTCATGTGCTCAAACTATTTCAGACGAAAAAACCGCCAAAGGGAATGTTATGAACAAGGCATTCCATTTCTTCTGCGATGTCTTCCTCTTCCGGCTCCTTGTTTTCCCGGTGGCAGCATTCAAACTCGTCAACAACGTTCTCAATCAGAACCATATCGATAAAAAGCGGAAGCTGTTCCATCATTTCGTCCGAAATGTTGGTTTCGCTTCGGTATCCGGATAGTACGGCGTCAAAGTATTTTTTCATTCCGCTTCGCCGCTTATCGACTTCTTCTAATTGAAACCAGCCTACGCCGTGCGTCCAAAGATTGGCCAGATCAAACATATACCAACAATGGATACAGTTATCAAAATCGAAAACTGTAATTCTTCCGGTATCCATGTCGATATGGTAGTTGCCGTCGCTGAAATCAAAATGAACCAATCCGTAGGAATTGCTATCCCGAGGAAGTAAGGCAAAGGAATCCAACCGCCGGGAAATTGCTTCCTTCAAGTCTGTGTAGGTATCGGGGATTAATCTGTCAATGTATGCCATATTGTACTTATCAAAATACTGTGGACGGCGGCGGATCGGCTGATACTTTTTGGAAAGTGCATGAATCTTACCGATTGTTTTGCCTGTATTGAAGAAATATTCTTCAAGCGGCACACCGTCCCGATACCGATATCCGTTATCGGAAATCAGCATTCCAGGCGCATATTCAAACAGACTTGCAAATATACCGCCAATATGTTCAACAAATTTCCCGTTCACGGATGGAATCACATCCGTCACCGATGCACCGTTAGCCGCAAGGAAGTGTATGAACTCTGTCTCCGCGAAATAGTCTTCCTCTGTCCGGTCATCAAGCATTGATATGCGCAGAACCCGTTTTTTACCTTCGGCATTTTCAATTACGAAGATACTGTTTCTGCCGCCTTCGTGCTCCGGTACCTTGCTGACCGACCATGTTTCCGCGCCAAACAGGTTCAGTATTGTTTTGAAATCATTCTCCATTCAGTATCCTCCTTTATCCAAGTACTAGTTCTGACTATGCGTAATGCATTTGCGCTCTGCTTCTTGCTTTTCGAGTGTTTTCCAATAACAAATTTCGCTTTGCTTACCTCTTATGTACTATAGATCTTTGTCGAGAATAAAAAGAGGACTCTAATACCTTGTTGATATTAGAGTCCTGTTTTGACATAAATGGTTAATAGCAACAAAACCGGTGTAATCGTTAAATTTCGTAGCGCAAGGAATAAGTAACTGTGTCCTTTTCTCAAACTGACAAACAGCGAATTAATTCCCCATGTATTTATGTCTGCTGAAAGAACCCGGCAAAGGGAATATTATGGACAAGGCACTCCATTTCGTCCGCTATGTCTTCCATATCAGGCTCTGCGTTTTCCCGGTGACAGCATTCAAACTCATCAACGATGTTCTCAATCAGAACCATATCGATAAATAGCGGAAGCTGATCAATCAGCTCGTCCGAAATATCGGTTTCACTTCGGTATCCGGAAAGAACAGTATCAAAGTACTTTTTCATTCCTATTTTCCGTTTCTCGGTTTCTTCAAATTGAAACCAGCCCACGCCATGCGTCCAAAGATTTGCCAGATCAAACATATACCAACAGTTTATACAATTATCAAAATCGAAAACGGTAATTCTCCCGGTATCCATGTCAATATGATAGTTGCCGTCGCTGAAATCAAAATGAACCAGTCCATAGGAATTGCCATCCCGAGGCAATGTGACAAAGTGATCCAGCCGTCTGGAAATTGCGTGCTTCAATTCCATATATGTATCCGGAATCAAATTGTCGATGTATGTCATATTGTACTTATCAAAATACTGCGGTCGACGGTAGATTGGCTGGAATTTTTTGGAGAGTTCGTGAATCTTTCCTAGCGTTTTCCCTGTATTGAAGAAATATTCTTCAATCGGTACACCCTCCCGATAGCGATATCCGTTATCAGAAATCAGCATTCCCGGCGCATATTCAAACAGACTTGCGAATATGCTTCCAATATGCTCAACAAAATTCCCGTTCACGGACGGAATCACATCCGCTACCGATGCACCGTTATCCGCAAGGAAATGCATGAACTCTGTCTCTGCGAGAAAATCCTCCTCTGTCCGGTCATCAAACTGTGAAATGCGAAGAATCCTTTTTTTGCCTTCAGTATTTTTTATAACAAAGACGCCGTTTCTGCCACCTTCGTGCTCCGGCACCTTGCTGACCGACCATGTCTCCGCGTCAAACAGTTTCAGTATTGTTTTGTAATCATTTTCCACTCTGTTTGCTCCTTCATTCTATATTGCTCCATATTCATTAACATTTCATTTTCAAAACCAGTGACTTGATTCAATCTGATCCATCAATTTCCGATAGAACCCGATCTGATAGTCGATTTTTTCTTTCCAGAGTTTTTCACCGGTTTTCGTTCCGCACGGCAATTCGCGAAGCTCGGAGAGACGGGCGAGCGTCTTTTGTACCAGCTCCCGCTGACCGTCAAGTGGAAGATTCGTATAGTCCTTGAAATGCAGTCCCTCATACAAGCGGTAAGCGTCAAAACGGTCAATGTTGTCTGCATCGCCGACCGTCAGAGCAAGGGGCGTTCTCTCACCTTCAAAATCCGCCTGATCGTCCACATGAATCGCAATCCCGTAGCACATCTCCTCGGTTTCCATGTCAGAAAAGCCAAGCGAAAGCAGGAATGAACGGGCAATCTTCGCGCCGTATCTTCCGTGATTACGGTAATCCTCCTTGCTCTCAAAATCGACGGAATAGCCGATGTCGTGAAGCAGGCAGGCAATAATCGTTCTTTCTGTGTCAAAGCCTTCTGCTTCGGCGATTTTTGCGCCGATATGTGCAACTCTATACGAGTGCTCGATCCGATACTCCGCCATGCGCGGGATATTGTCTTTGTAGGAAGCGAGCTTCATAAGCTCGATTTTCATAAAGGATTCTGTTTTCTTGATTCTATCTGTATTCATATCAATCTGCACTCCATCTGAATTCACAGTTCCATTTCGCACTCATAACACGTGAGCAGCTTCCCGCGGTATTCCTCCTCGTCCGAGTTGCCATTTGGGCGCAAGCCGCACTTTTCCATCACCTTCCGGCTTCCGATATTTCCTTCAAAATATCCGGCGATCACCTTTTTGAAGCCCATTTCTCTGAATTCATTGATGACCGCTGAAACTGCTTCCGTCGCAAATCCCTGCCCCTTATACTTTGGGTCTATGACATATCCCACTTCGATGGCCTCATCGTCATGCCCGCAGTCGTTCACGAAGCCGATCATATAGCCGTCCAGATAAACGCCGTATTCGAGATGGGTCATGTCTTCGATCCGGCTGAATTCGATCAGCTTATCCGCAAGCGCATAGAACTCTGCTTCTTCGGAATAGTCGGGAACCATGAAGGTTGCCGTGATATCAGGGTTCTGCATCATTTCCACGAGGCGGTCTCTGTCTTCTGTCCGATAAGGGTGCAGCGTCAGCCGTTCCGTGACGATTTCTTCTTTTTTTATGATTGGTCTGCTCATATACTCTGTTCCTTTCGCTTATCGAAATCTATAGTACCTTTTTCATATATCGCGGTTTATACTCCTCATATCCGTGCTTAGGATAAAAGGCATACGATTCAAACCATTGTTCTTTCGGTTCACCCAAATGTACTTTGGAAACAGTTATCTCGTTATTTCGCATCCATTGCTCTGCCGTGCCGAGCAACGCGGAGCCGATACCGGTTCGCTTCAGGCTCGACTTGACATAAAGTCGGTGTAAAAATGCTTCGTCAGCGTCTGGGATTCTGGAACAACCGACACAGCCGATCACGCGGTCGTTTTCGTCAATCGCAAGCCAGAACATATCGCCCTTCCCAAAATAACTCGTATCTATGTCCAGCAGATCCGGATTGATAGTCGGTATTCTGCCCAAAGCATCTTTGGCTTGCAGCACCATGAAAATCATATCGTCACGGTAGCGATTTTCAAATTTCGTAATTCTCATTTCTTCTTCATTTCACCGTTTATTTGTTCTCGTACACCTTATCGCAAAGACTGAGATAAACGCAAACATCAGCACCTCGCCCGGCTTAGTGACGCGAATCGCCTCATCAATCGCGCGGTTGACTTCACCCGTTTCATACAAATGATACATCGGTCCTAATACCAGTGTTACATTAAAAGAGTTATCCGTAAATCGTCTGAGATCCGTTGCGTCCCCCTGAAACGATGTAATGTTTTCAATCCCTTTACTTCAAGGATTTTTTCGTCACTTACAGGTTTCATCGCTTACCTCACACCTTGTTCTTGCTCTGTGGGTCAAATGCATCGCGCATACCGTCGCCGACAAAGTTCATGGCAAACAGGAAAATGGTCATGATAACGGCGGGAACCAGAAGCTGCCATGGATACAGTTCCATACCCTTTACACCATCAGAAACCAGAGATCCCCAGCTGGCCAGCGGGGCAGAAACACCCAGACCCAGGAATGAGAGGAAACTTTC
>CALCRH010000041.1 GCA_937894515.1 uncultured Clostridia bacterium
GATGCAGGTGAGGAAGGTGCCCTCCGAAACGGGCTCTGCGTGCCTTGAGGCGAAATTCCAGCCTCTGGGAACGAAGAGCAGCGGCTCGCAGTCGGCCTCCACACCGAGCCTGTGGACGGAAAGCTCGCCCTCCGGGGAGATCATCCAGACCTCGAGCGGGCTGCCCTTGGTGTAGCACCAGTATTCGTCGCAGTCGATCACGTGGAACTGCGTTTTTTCGTCGGGGGAGACGTAGTAATAGATCGCGCCGCTTTCGGCGCGGCCGGGGCTTTTGTTTTCGTAGTGCTTCTCCACATAGGAGCCGTTTTCAATGTGTGCGCCCATGGAGAAATGCCGCATGAGTTCTTCTGCCGTCATAGCTTCGCCGCCTTTCACTCGGAATAACAAAATTTTAGCCGACACAGCGGGGAAATGCAAGAGAAAATGAAAAACCTCGACAAACCGGGTTATACTCTCCAAACGCTTTTTACGATTTCCCGGTCGATCCCCTGATATTTGGCAAGGCCGCTGAAGATAATCCTAAATCCGCATTTACGCAAAACAGCTTGTGAGGCTTTATTATCCGCTAAACAAATTCCATATACCGCAGAGAGTCCTGCCTGTTTTGTGATCACGGGAAGAAAAGCCCTGACCGCTTCGGTGGCATAACCGTTGCCCGTGTATTTTTTACCAATGTGATAGCCGATTTCCCACCTGCCATCCGCAATAGGGCATAATTGAACATACCCTACGTTAGCCAGCGTTTCCTTTACAATGACAGGATATACAAGCGGCCCCTCAAAAGAACCGTACTGTGAGATCAGAAAGTCCAGGGTTTCCCGGGCTTCCTGAACGGTATTCCAGACTTCGTCCGGGACAAATTTTCTGTTATCTTCATCTATGGAATTTTCCTGAACAGCCTGCGCCATATCAGGCGTAAATTCCGTAATCACTAATCTATCTGTTTCAATTCTCATATAAGAACGCCCCCATGCCTGACAACTTCTGATTTGCCGATGCCATTATATCATATTTTTGTCGGAAACGAAGCGTTTTCCCACTTCTCTCATTTTCATTTCTTCATTAGCAAAGCGTCTTCATTCCTTCATTAGCCCCGCAGGGGCGACTTCATTCAAAAAACGCACATTTGTCCGGTAGACAAATGTGCGTTTTTTGTTTTATAGCTTTAGCAACAAAAGAAAAAGCGCCGTGATATTTCACACGACGCTTATGCTCTGTTCTTTATTCGATTATCTCAGTACGATACCGGATTTTTGCGGGAATGCCGGATCCATACGGGTTAAGGTCAAAAGCCGACAAGCGGTTCCTTCAGGATGATTCTTTCCTGCTTCCCACGCTTCAACCGTCTTGACGGAAACCCCCATATACTTGGCAAACAATGCTTGTGTGAGTCCGGTGCTACTGCGAATTTCCTTGATTTCTCCCGGCGTAAAGGTATCGACGGGGGTGATCGTCAAGGTGGTCTTTCTCGCTTTCAGATTGCCCTTTTCGTATTCAATTGCTTGAGCAAGCCCTGTTTTGATTTCTTCAAAAACACTCATAACGATTCCTCCTTTTCGGAAAATGACTGCTTATTTACCATCCTTCAGTTGATCTTCCAGAATACCGATCATCTGGCGAAGCTCGTTTCGTTCGCTCATAGTAAGGTTATCCTTCTCATCCTTAGAATATGCGGTGATGAGAAAAATCTTCTCATAAACTTCAAAATCGACATAAATCACTCTGACGCTTCCGCTTTTCCCACGATCTTCAAAAGCGAAACGCATTTTCCGGACACCGCCGGTTCCCTGCATCACCGCCCCGACTTTTGGATCGGATAAAAGTTCAAGTTACAATCTGCGAAGGTCGTCATCATTCAGTCCAAGCGTTTTCCACTTGGAGCGGAACATCGGAAGTTCAATAAACGAACGTGTCATATCAGTTCTCCCATCTTTTTGCACCTTTATTATACCCTATTTAATAAACGATGGCAACAGTTTTTTGCTTTGTTTTCCTTACTTTGTTTTCAATCACACCTTTATTCTCTTTTTTACAGAAAGCTGAATGAGCGTAAATACGAGTACGAAAACAAAAAGAATCATTGCGGCTGCGGCAGCTATTCCGTACTTGCGCTGTTCCATCATTGCATAACGTATGTAGTAAACTACTGTATACAAATTGTAGTAAGGTCCCGGCTTGCTGTTGAAAAGCGGATACAGTTCGCTGAATACCTTAAAGCTTGAAATTGTATTTACAATGCTTACAAGAAAAATAGTTGGTGAAAGAAGCGGCACTGTAATGCGGAAGAATATTCTTGCAGTCCCTGCACCGTCAACTCTTGCGGCTGTATAAAACTGTTCGTTTATGTTCTGCAGACCGGAAAGCATTAATATTATTGTAAACGGAAGAATGTTCCATACGCCGAATATTACAAGTGCTGCCAGAGAATATCTTGATTCAGTAAGCCAGCCTATTTTTGACGCGCCAAAGAACTGAAGAACGTAATTTATGATTCCGTAATTCTGATTGAACATAAGGCGCCATACAAGACCAACTGCTGTAACGCATGTAACCATCGGCATAAAGAATGCTGTCTGGAATATTGCGATTCCCTTTATTTTCTGATTCAAAAGATTTGCTATTACGATTGCAATTGCAGTGCTTACAGGTACTACGATGATTACGTAAAGAAGCGTGTTTATCATTGCCTGTCGGAATTTTTCGTCAGCAAAAACTTCCTTGTAATTTTCAAGTCCCCAGCCTGAATAAATGTTGCGTAAGTATTTGTAATTTTCCTTGAAGCTCATGAGGAAAACATTTATTACCGGATAAAGCGTAAAAATCAGTACGCCAATAAAAAACGGAAGGAGGTATAAAAACGGTTCCAGCTTTCTGTTTACTTTCACGCCAGCCTCTTGCCTGTTTCTTCTTCAAAAAGGAATACGCCTTTCTGCTTAAGGGAAAGATTTATTTCCTGTCCTTCTGCAATTTCGTAATCGCTTGAAAGGATTGTCCTTAATTCGATAAGTGTTTTTTCAGAAGAATTCATATCTTTAGAAAGCGGATTTGCGTAAACAATGCGGTCCTTACCCATTTCGCTTATGCGGTCTGCCTTTACTGCAAATGTATTTTCGCCGGCTTTTTCGTTAAGTACAAAGCTTTCAGGCCTTACTGCAAGAATTAACTTTTGACCGGCAGCAGGCTGTTCCTTTGGCGTAACATTCAGCTTTATTTCGCATGATGTATTTTCAATGTTGAGCACAATCTTTTCTGCTGAAATAATTTCCTTAACTGTACACGGAATGTTGTTTACGGGAGGATTTCCAATAAAGTCACTTACGAATTTGTTTACAGGGTTTACGTAAAGATTCTGGCAGAGGCCTTCCTGTACAAAAAAGCCGTCTTTCATAAGCAGAATGCTGTCTGAAATTGACATTGCTTCTTCCTGGGCGTGTGTTACGAATACAGTCGTTA
>CALCRH010000042.1 GCA_937894515.1 uncultured Clostridia bacterium
ATGGTGGGCTTGATGTACTTATCCAGCAGCCAGGTGGTGCAGTTCATGATCAGGATGGAGTAGCACACGCCCTCGGGATAAGAACCGAAACGACGGATGAAGCAGGTCAGCAGGCCGCAGCCGATACCGAAGATGGCCTGACCCAGCTTGGTGACGGGAGAGGTGGCATAGTCGGTTGCCATGAAGATGGCACCCAGCATCAGACCGCCGCCGAACACGTTGTACAGCATGTACTGCACGGGCTCGATACCGGCGGGAGCAGCCACCAGCGTCAGCACGGCAACCGTGGCGATGTAGCACACGGGGATCTGCCAGGAGATGACCTTGCGGATCAGCAGATAGACGCCGCCCAGCAGCAGCATCAGGGCGCTGACTTCGCCGATGGAACCGCCGCAGCGGCCAAAGAACATGTCGCCTACGGTGTAGTCGCCCATCAGCTGGGAGAACATAGCGGGATCTTCCAGACCGCCCTTCATGATAGCCAGGGGGGTGGAGGAGGAGACCACATCGGCGTTGACCTTGGAGGTGGCCCAGGTGGTCATGGCGGTGGCATAGCTGGCCAGCAAAGCGGCACGGCCTGCCAGAGCCGGGTTCAGGAAGTTGCAGCCGATGCCGCCGTAGAGCTGCTTGACCACAACAATGGCGAAGAATGCGCCGATGACGATCTGCCACCACTTGAGATCCACGGGGCAGACGAAAGCCAGCAGCATACCGGTGACAACAGCGGAGAGATCACCGACTGTCTGGGGCTTTTTCAGGATTTTGCGATAACCCCACTCCCAGAACATACAGGCAACCACGGATACCAGGGTCAGGATCAGAGCCTTGAAGCCGAAGTTGTAAACACTCCAGGCCAGGGCGGGGATCATGGCGATGATCACGTCCAGCATAATGCTGCGGGTATCCTCATTGCTGCGGATATGGGGGGAGGAGGACGCGATCAACTTCAAGCTTTTGTAATCAGTAGTCATCGTTTACGCCTCCTTCTTCTCGGCGGCGGCCTTTTCGGCTGCTGCCTTGGCATCGGCCTCAGCCTTTGCCTTTGCTCTTGCGTTATTCACCAGCTGCTTGCCCAGACGGAACGCATGGGTCAGCGGCAGACGGGCGGGGCAGGTGTAGGTACAGGCGCCGCACTCGATGCAGTCCATACCATGCAGCTGATCGCGCCAGGTCTCATAATCACCCTTCATCAGGTACTTGTACATGAACACGGGCTCCAGACGGATGGGGCAAACGCCCACGCACTTGCCGCAGCGGATGCACTGGGGCGCTTCCACGTACTTCTCCTCGTCACCGGCAAAGGCCAGCATGGCGCCGGTACCCTTACCAACGGGAACTTCCACATCGTGCTGGGCCAGACCCATCATCGGGCCGCCCATGATCAGCTTGTAGGTCTTCTCGTCCAGACCGCCGCAGTAGTCAAACAGCTTGCAGATGGGGGTACCGATGGGGCACTCCACGTTCTTGGGCTCGGCTACGCCGGAACCGGAAACGGTGACGATCTTGCTGACAACGGGCATACCCTCATACACCGCGCGATAAATGGCGCAGGTGGTGTTCAGGTTGAAGATGCAGCAGCCGGCGTCAGCGGGAAGCTTGCCGGAGGGAACCTGACGGCCGGAGACCGCCTGGCACAGCTGCTTTTCAGCGCCCTGGGGGTAACGGGTGTGCAGAACTTCAACTACCACGGGAGCCTTCAGCTCTGCGATCTTGGCGTTGAGGACGTCAGCAGCGTTCTGCTTGTTGGCCTCGATGCCGATGTACACCTTGTCCACGCCGAAGCACTTGGCCAGCAGGGCAGCGCCCTTGACCACCTGCTCGGGACGCTCCAGACAGGTGCGGTGGTCGCCGGTGATGTAGGGCTCGCACTCTGCGGCGTTGATGATGACGTAGTCCACCTTGCCCAGACCGGAAGAGATCTTGACATGGGTGGGGAACGTTGCACCGCCCTGACCGACTATACCTGCGTTCTTCACGATCTCCACCAGCTGCTCGGGGGTCAGGCTGTCGGGATCTTCGCAGGGTTTGACTTCCTCGCTGACGGTATCCTGGAAATCGTTCTCGATGACCACGGACATCATCTTACCGCCCATAGAATAGGGACGGGGCTCCACAGCCTTGACCGTACCGGAGACGGAGGCGTGGATGGGGGCGGAAACGAATCCGCCGGGTTCACCAATTCGCTGTCCAATTTTTACCTTGTCGCCCACAGCAACGATGGGTTTACAAGGTGCACCGATGTGCATAGACATGGGAATGACCACCTCAGCCGGCGCTGCCAGCTTTTCGATGGCCTTTTCATTGGTTGCGGCCTTCATGTCGTTGGGATGAACGCCGCCAAAGAAAGCTTGTGCCATTGTCTTCACCTCATCTTACTACTTGGCAGCATAGTGCCACCTAATTGACAGGTAGCGCTATGCCACCCCATACTGTTCCTTATCATAGCGCAAAACTTGTCCTTTGTCCAGTCTTTCCTGACGTCTTTCTTCTGTTTTTTCCTGGTTTTGACGGAAAGCGCACCCTCTTTCTCCTGTTTTTTGATGATTTGCGTCAACTTTCCGTTAAGAGTCGGACGCCTTTGAGCTTATCATAATAGGTATGTCGCCGGCGAAGCCAATATGCCGGAGATACCGCTGCCGTCAGGTTCTGCTGCGGTTTTTTTCCGGATTTTGTAAATTTATTGTTGTTCTGCACAGTATTTTTGCCAAAAATTTGTTTATTTTTTGATTTGTGTTTTTTTTCCAATCGTATTATAATTAGTTTTGTGAAAAAGTTCGCAAAGTCATATGGTTTGCGAACTTACAAAATTTAATGAGGAGAGAGGTAAAACTTATGTTCAAAAAGTTTACCAATGGCTGCGTCCGCGTAGTCAACAGATGGCTGCCTGATGCGTTCCTGTTCGCTATCATCCTGACCATCGTCGTTTTCATCGGTGCTCTGATCGCCACCGGTCTGGGTCCCATCCAGCTGGTTGACGCCTGGGGTAACGACAAGGGCTTCTGGTCCCTGCTGAGCTTCTCCATGCAGATGGCTCTGGTGCTGGTTCTGGGTAGTGCCTGCGCTTCCGCCAAGCCCTGCAAGAAGGCGCTGCGTGCCGCTGCCGGTCTGTGCCACAACAACAAGCAGGCCATCATCGTCACCACCTTCATTTCCACCATCTGCTGCTGGCTGAACTGGGGCTTCGGTCTGGTCATCGGCGCATTGCTTGCCAAGGAAGTTGTCAAGCGCGTTCCCACCGTGGACTATCCCCTGCTGATCGCCTCCGCCTACTCCGGCTTCGTGATCTGGCACGCCGGTCTGTCCGGTTCCATTCCTCTGGACCTGGTTGCCGGCAAGACCTTCGGTGAGGTCACCTTCCAGGCTCCCATCACCGACACCGTGTTCCATCCCATGAACCTCATCATGTGCGGCGTCATCCTGGTTCTGATGCCTTTCGTTAACTATGCCATGCACCCCGACAAGGATCGCACCGTCACCATCGACCCCACTCTGCTGGTCGATGAAGAGGAGAAGACCTACGAGGTCAAGACTCCCGCTGACAAGATGGAGCACTCCAAGATCCTGTGGATCCTCACTCTGGTGTTGGGCTTTGCCTACATCATCTACTACTTTGCCACCAAGGGCTTCACTCTGGGCCTGAACATCGTCAACATGATCTTCATGTTCCTGGGTATCCTGCTGCACGGCGATCTGCGTAAGTACGTTGATGCCATCGGCGAGGCCGCTTCCGGTGCTGCCGGCGTTCTGCTGCAGTTCCCCTTCTATGCCGGTATCATGGGCCTGATGGTCGCCACCAACGAATCCGGTGTGTCTCTGGCCGGTACCATCTCCCACTTCTTCGTCAACATCTCCAACAACGTGACCTTCCCCATGCTCAGCTTCCTGGCTGCCGGTATCGTGAACTTCTTCGTTCCCTCCGGCGGCGGCCAGTGGGCCGTTCAGGGTCCCATCATGATGCCCGCCGGTCTGGAGATGGGTATCGAGAATGGCCGTACCGCCATGGCTATTGCCTGGGGCGACCAGTGGACCAACATGATCCAGCCGTTCTGGGCTCTGCCTGCTCTGGGTAT
>CALCRH010000043.1 GCA_937894515.1 uncultured Clostridia bacterium
CTCACGGATCGCCATGCTCTTTTGTCCTTTCCGTCATCGGAAGACGGAATACGAATTCCGCCCCGTGACCGTCTTTTCGGTTGTGCCCGCTGAGGCTGCCCCCGTGGGCGGTGATGATGCTGCTGCAGACCGAGAGCCCGATGCCCATGCTCTGCCGCGTATTGTTTTCTTCCCTTCTCTGCCGAGGCAGAAGCTCCTCAAAGAGATGGGAAAAGCGCTCTTTTTCGATGCCTGTGCCGTCTTCTGTGCGGTTTTGGCTGTAGCTTTTGCTGTTCTATCTGCCGTCTTAACTGCCTTTTGTGTTGCTTCATAGGATGCCTTTGCAGATTGTTCTGTTCTCTGCAAAACCTGTTCCCGTGTCTTAATATCCCGTTTGATTGTTTTCACAGAAGAACGGTCAACCGTTCTGACATTTCTGTTTTGACTTTTTGCTTTTTCAGTCGATTGACCGTTTTTTGCAAGCCGCTTTTGCTCTTCTGACTTCCTGCGGATCGAGCCATTCTGCTTCTGTTCTTTTCTTTCCGCATTACCGTCTTTAGCTGGAGCAGTTTCTTTTGCTTCTGGCTTCTTCTCACTCTCCGTGGATTGCTTCGGAACATCATCATCCACGTCGGATTCAGGTACATCCTCTTTAGCTTTTTTCTTTTGAATTGCCTTTCGTGCGGTCTTTTTGGCAAGATGCACCGTATCCTTTCCTATGTCCTCTGCGGCATAGCGGATATTGTCTTCTGCATATTCCTCCGGAGTGATCTGTCCGTCATCAGAGAGATTTTGGGCAGTGTCTTTTGACCGCAGGATCGTTTCTTTTGTTTTTGATGTGAGATGAACGGCGTTATCAAGAGAATTGCTTTTGCCTTTTGTTTTGATCGAATTGCCGTCCTTCGTCTTAACTGTCTTCATCCGGATCACCTCATATTCTCTCTTGTGAAATCGTTGAACAGTCTGTCGGAATCATTTGCTTTCAGATATGACAAGTCCTCCTTGACCGATGATTTGATATGCTCATACCGAAGCTTGTCTGCAAGGTCTGCCGTTCTCTGGCTCATACCCTTGAAGCGATTGCTGATGCCGGACAGGACTTTACTTGAAACACCTAAGATACCCTTATCCGCTTTCATCTTTTCGCTTTCTTTGGGCTGTTTCCCGAAAATCAGACGAGCTGCATTTTTGATATGTCCACCTGCTTCGTGAAGCTCCGATTTCATTTCCAACATATTCTTGGCGTCTTTCCCGATGGAATCGGCAATCTTATCAAAGCCGGTTTTCAAGGTGTCAAGCGTTTCCGGGATTTTCATTTTTCGGACGGCGGACTGGAAAGCTTCTTTTCCTTTTTCTTTGAAAGTCGTTATGGCGTTGCCCGCCGCATGAATGATATTATCCTTTACACGACCGACAAGCGAAGCACCCTGTTTCACGCCGTTTTCCGCACGTTCCACAAGCACTGCACACTTATGTTTGAGAGATTTATCATAGATATGGTTGACTTCCTTGCGAAGCTCCTGCATTTCGATCAGCATGGAAACGATAGTGTCTTCCATATCCGAAACATAGTCCACAAGTGCAGTCACATCGTTCTTTTCCTTGTGAAGACCGTTCTTTTCAAGCGTGTCGAGCAGTTCAATCACCTGCGATTGTTCTTTCAAATCACTCATTGGTTTTCCTCCTTTCCGAGTCTTTTTCTCAACTCTTTATAAAACGCTCTGCTTCTGATACTCATTCCTTTTGCCAGCCATTCCCGTTCAAGCTCAAAACGAACACGAAAGTCACTTGCCGAATAGTCCGCCCGAAACTTACGCCATGTTTTGCTGTCCCATTCTTCAAGTTGTTTCCATTGTTCGGGAAAGAACAAGTAGAGCTTCCGCAGTTCATTGATTCCTTGAAGCGGACAACACCAACAGGAAACTCTTTTGAAAATGGTGTAAAGTCCGCCCCAATCAAATCCCCTCGCATAGCAGTATTCAAGACACTCCTTTTCCGTCATATTCCACTCTACGAGAGGATAGCATTTGTCCTTGATCCGCTTTCTTTCATCTGCGGCAATACCGACATACTCAATGATCTCATATTTCTTTCTCAGGTCTTTCAAATATTTGTTGACGATCCGTGTTTTCAGCATTGCCGTACACCATCTTGCACACGGTCCCGGCCAGCTCATGCCGTCCAGATTTTCAAGCTTTGGATTTTTTCGTTTGGGATGATACTCAAAAAAATAATACTCAAAGTCATGTGGGGCTTTGAGTACCGTGATCTGTCTTCCGATATACTGTTCAAGTTTTTCAAGATGTAAATACATTTGTGGGAATTCCAAACCCGTGTCGCAGAAAAGAATGATGTCTATCGGTCTGTGTTCTTCCATTAACCGCAAAAGCATCGCTGTTGAATCCTTACCGCCGGATAAAGAGACAACATATTTCTTTTCCTTAACCGTCATAGATTTTCCCCGACCTTTGTACTCATCAGCTTATACAATTTCGTATTCTTCGGGAAACGGTTGATGAACGGAACAAGGGATGCACCGACCTTCATAATGCCTCTGCCGGCTTCCACATTATTGATATGGGAAATCTGTGTGTCGGAAATGCCCATCAGCTCTGCAAGCTTGATACGGTCAGTAGAAGCCTGATTGAGCATGATAACGAATTCGGAGTTGGCAAGCATCGTTCTTGCCGTATGGCTCTGCAAAAGGTCATCCACATTCTGCGTGATACCCGTACAGAACGCACCGTACTTTCTGACACGCTTCCACAAGGTAAACAGGAAGTTTGCGGAATACTCATGCTGGAACAGCAGATACACCTCATCAATGAAGATGAAGGTGTTTTTTCCTTTGGCTCGGTTTGCAGTAATCCTGTTCAGAATACTGTCCAGAATAACGAGCATACCGACTGACTGGAGTTGTTTACCAAGTTCAAGAATGTCATAGCAGATGAGACGGTTATCCACATCCACATTTGTCTTTTTTGCAAAGGTGTTCAGCGAACCGTCCGTAAACAGTTCAAGTGCAAGTCCGATCTCCTGCGCTTCCGCCTCCGGCTGCTTCATCAGCTCCGCACGAAATTCTTTCAGCGTCGGAACAGTGCCTTGATAGTCACGCTTCTTGTAGTTGCGGTACACATTCTTGGTGCAGCGGTCAATGATGGATTTCTCAATCGCTCCGATACCGCCCGCACCGACAAGCTCTTCACAAAGCGACAGCACAAATTCCGATTTCGTGGTGATCGGATCTGCGTCATCGCCGTATTCCTTATTCAAGTCAAGCGCATTGATATGGTTTTTACTTGTTGCGGAAATGTCAATGACGGAGCCGCCGAGTGCGTTTACAAGCGGCGAATACTCTCTTTCGGGGTCGATGATGATAATGTCAGCGTTTCCGTCGAGCATCAGACTGGCTATCTCACATTTTGCCGTAAACGATTTACCGGAGCCGGACACGCCGAGAATAAAGGAATTGCCGTTCAGAAGCTCACGGCGGTTAGCGATGATCATACTGTTGCTGATAGTGTTCTGCCCATAATAAATGCCGTTCTCATGACAGATTTCCTGTACCTTGAACGGCATAAATACGGCAAGTGATTCTGTTGTCAGCGTTCTTACCACATTCGTTTTGCGGCATCCGATAGGAAGGACGGTATTGAGTCCGTCCATCTGCTGATATTTCAGAACGGCGAACTGGCAGAGATGCCGCCTTGCTGTAGCAAGCAGAGTTTCCGTATCGGCATCAAGCTGTTCTTTTGTGTCTGCGGTATGGACGAGCGTGATCGTTGCGAACATCATGCGCTGGTCACGGGTAGTCAGGTCTTCCAAAAACTCTCTGGATTCCTTTCTCTGCATCTCCATATCGTAAGGCACGACCGCAGAGAAGTTGTTGTTCTGGTTCTGTTTTCTTTGCCAGTTCGTTATATTTGTCTCAACACCGAGCAATCTGTTTTCAACCTCTCTCACCGCTTCATCGGTGGGAATCGGAATGACATCAATCGACATCATCATATTGCGGTTCAGTTCGGTCATTTCAGACACCATGCTGTCCTTGATATAGGAAGCATATTCCTTGAGGAACAGTACCCGTGCAAACTTGTTTCCGATCTTCACATAATCGTCATAGCGTTCTATGCTGTCCGGGCAGATATAATCCTTGAAATCGTGTCCCTTTCTTGCACTCTCGGACATATCGAAACGGAAGAACGCTTCTTCGCCCGTTCTATAAAAGTCGTGTAAAATCCGCAGTTTCGCAGTGGCATCCAACTCATCGCAGGACGAATCCAACGCCGCAAAGTGGGTAGTCAGATCTGCCGTGATTCTCTGAAAATAGGTTCTTGCTTCTTCAATGTCCTTTTTCTGCACGGTGATCGTAATGTACTTTTCCTGCATGATACTGTTTGCGCCGGTCGCCTTGTCGATAAGCATCTGATTGTATTCCTTGCGGTATTCATTCAGTGCATCGTCACGGGCTTCCATCAGGGTGTTCCTCTCAAAGTCTCGTTTATTCATGTGGCGGTTGTTGATCGTGATCTTGGTCGTAGCACCCGAATCAAGACTGTTGAGCAACGCTTCATACGCTTCAAACATTTCCTTCTTATCGTCATCGCTGGCGACAAGATAATTGATGTCGGTAAAACGGTAGGTCTTTGCAAACCGATTACCGACCTTGAATACTCCGTCTTCCCAAATTGTAGTGATCGGAATATAGTCCTGAACACGCTTCGGCACGACATACTTTTCCTTGTCCTGCGAAAGCATACTTTTCAGTGTTTTCATGATTTCTTTTTCTTCTCCTCTCCATTGTATTTTTCATTCAAAACCTTTTCATACAGTGTACTGCACTCGAATTTCACCTTTGTCGGCTCAATGAACTTGCTTTTCAGCCACGCAAACGCAAACTGTTCGGCGGTCATGCCGTTGTATGTCACAAAGCCCATCGCAATGAACGGTGCTGCACCGAGCATACAAACCCATGACAGCGTTTCCACACCACAAAACGGTTTCAGAACAAAGTACAGGCAAATAGCAGCACCCGCACCGACAATGGCAAAAACGAACTGTCTGAGAGACAGTCCGAAAAACATGGATTCGGTGTAGTTTCGGATTTCCCGGTTAATTTTCACTTCCACGATTCTCACACTCCTTACACGGGATCAGTTCAACAGAATCCATCCACCTTGACTGAACAAAAACGGTAATCAGGTTGTTTACATCAAGCTTAGGTTTTTCACCCTCAGACTCAAAAAGATGGCGTGATCTTTTGAACCCTTCGTATGTCTTAAACCGAATAAAATTGTTGCCTCTTGCTTTCTTCAACTGATATTCAATGGTTTCTTTTTTAGGTGTATTTTCCGCTTCGACAGCTACATAGATATAGCCATCATACATTTTGACTTCGTATCTTCTGTAAGTCATACTTTTTCCTCCCTTCTTTTTAGATATTACAGTCCCATCATTTCACGGACGATTCGATCAGACATTTTAACTGCACCGACAAGCACCAACATATTGAATATCAGTTCACCGATATATGCCCATACCTGTGTGACAGCAGATGCAGATGTATCCACGACCGGCGGGCTTGCGGCGAATACTGAGAAGATTATGCAGGCAAGAACGATGATCGCTCCTTCAAGCAGTACGGCGCAGTAGCTTTTGAGGAATGTTTTACCGACATTCTGTGTCGGCTCTCCTGCAAAGGTAGAAAGCGGCACGGGTGCAATGGCAGAATACATGTAGATTTTGAAAAAGCGCCCGTACACGGTCATAATCATCACAAAGGACAATACCGTAATGAATAGTCCGCCGATGAGCGTGACAGCCCATAGCGGAATACTCTCCCAAAATCCGCAGTCCTCAATGGCATCTATGATTTCACTTGGCAAAACCGTTGCCATCGAGCCTCCGATACCGCTTGCAGACATGATTTTTGAAATGACTCCTTGAATAATCGAAAGCAAGCTCAACAGCAAATCAAGTCCGTAGGTGATCACACCTTTTGCGATAGCAAAGCGGATAAAGAGTTTCAAAGCGTGTTCCGGCTTTTTGACCTCCGCAAAGCTGCCGCAGGTTTTCATCACACCGACCACAAAGAACAGGACAAGCAAGGCATAGCCGATTGCCTGTATTGCTCCGTGAATGTTCAGAATGACCTGCCATATCGTACCGCCCTTGAAGGTTTCCGGGGATTGCGTTAATAGATTCCAGATTTCCGCAAGTTTTTCATTCCATGTTTCGAGTGCGTTCTGAAGGTTTTGAACAACCCAGTTATCTGACATTTACTTCGCCTCCTTCAAAATTCGGGCGGGGTGTTGTCTGCACCCCGCCCTTGAACCTTAACCCGTGATAAGAGTAAGAATTTCCTTTGCAAAAGTGATAACAATGCCACCTGCAACCGTCAGAAAACCGTTAGCTCTCTGAGACGGATCGTGAGACTTCAAAGACAGACCGACCTGCACAACACCGAAGCCGAGCAGGATCATACCAACCGCACGGATCAGTCCGAACATAAAGTCGGACAGGTTGTTGACAACGGCAAGCGGATCGTTGGTTGCCGCAAAAGCGGTCATGCTCGTCATGCAAACAAGGGCAATCGCCAGCACGATAACACAATAGGCCTTGAAACCTCTCTTGGTTTTGCCCTCCATAGGCAGGGCGTTACTGTTTTTGTGAAATAAATTCTTCATTTTCTTTTTTCCTTTCTTCTATGAATTTTTTATGGAATATTTCTTCAACATCTTCTTCTGTGAGAAGCATGAAGTCGGTTTCTTCATCCAGCGAATCGGTTTCCGAACTCTTTAGCAGTTCGGGATTGAATTCAACGGATGCGATACCCTCCGTTCTCGGAGTATGGTCGTATGGCTCTGCCGAGCCATCTGTGGTCAGCTTTATATTTGCATGTTTCAGAATGTCGTATTTGTGATCCATAACGGGACGTTCCCCACGGATAAATAGAAGTGCATAATCGTTGTTGAGCATCCGCACCTCACTGGAATCGAGAAGATCACGACCGGAAATCTGCCAGTTCGTCGAGTAATTGCCATTGCGTCCGTGTGACTGTCCGTATGTGTTTGTATCAATCGTTTCTTTACCGAGCAGCTTTGAAACATATTCGTGTGTGCTTTGCTCATTGCCGCCGAGATAGAGAAATTCATCACAGTTACCCACGATACTTTCGTGCTGTTTTTCAAACAGGGCTTTGAGCTGTGCCAAATTCTGAATGATAATGCTGACGGAGATTTCACGGGAACGCATGGTAGATAGTAACTTGTCAAACTCATCGGGGAGCGCAACATTCGCAAACTCGTCCATGATAAAGTGAACATGAACAGGCAACCTTCCGCCGTGAACGATGTCCGCCTGATAATATAACTGCTGAAAAAGCTGTGTGTAGAGCATACCGATGATGAAATTAAAGGATGAATCGTTATCCGGGATAACGGCAAAGATCGCCGTCTTTTCCTCTCCGATTTTGGCAAGTTCCATATCGTCGGTCTGTGTAATTCCGGCAAGACTTTCGAGGTTGAATTTTTCAAGCCGGGACACCAAAGTGATCTGAATGGATTTCAGCGTTTTGGCTGAGCCGGAACGGTAGTTGCGGTAATATTTAAGGGCAATATGCTCCGGGTTTCTGCGCTCCAGCTTATCAAAAAGCAAATCAAGCGGAGAACGGAAATCATCGTTGTCCTCTTTGACCTCTGCCGCACGGATCATATCCATGACCATCGGGAAGTTCTGTTCGGCTTCCGGTGCTTCATAATGGAGATAGAACACAAGA
>CALCRH010000044.1 GCA_937894515.1 uncultured Clostridia bacterium
AACTGTACATCCGCCGCTTCAATGAAATGGAAACGTTCATCAAAACGCTGGTTTCCGCAAGACAGGAGTTTCCGTTGCTGACGGAGAATATCCGGCTGCTCAAGGATGATCCGAAGCCGTATCATTTCAGCAATGAATGTGATATGCTTAACCGCATCGTTCTCGGCATGACGGCAAAGCAATTCCGTATTGCACATGGTATTGAAAACAAGAAAAGCATCCGTCCGTATTTGACGCAGAAGCAGATTGACCTGCTTGAAATTTTGCAGAAGGTGGATATCGGTTTGTTGGTTTCTGTACCTGATTTTCACGAAAGAAAACGATATCTTGAGTGGTATGCAGCGAAAATACAGGAGGGGTAAATGGCAAATCTCTACAACAATGAGGGCTACGCCAGCCCTACGGAATACGAAGCATTTACAAGAATTGAGAAGGCGGAGGTCGCAGCGGCAAAAGCTGCGGCTTTCCGTCCTATCGTATATATCTGTTCGCCTTACTCCGGTGATACGGAGAGAAACGTCGAGAACGCCAAGAGATACAGCCGCTTCGCCGTTGACCGTCACTATCTGCCGATCACGCCCCATATCTACTTCACGCAATTTATGGACGACAGTGTTCCGGAGGAACGGGATACAGCCATTTTCATGAACTGGGTGCTGATGAGCAAGTGCGTGGAGCTGTGGGTGTTCGGCGACACGGTCAGCTCCGGCATGAAAGCGGAGATCGAACGGGCAAAGCGCAAGCACATGAAAATCCGTTATTTCACGGAGGATTTGGAGGAAAAGATATGAAGTTTACCCTGTACACTGCCGATTGTACCGGCAACGCAAAGAATACGATTTACCCGAATCAGAAGGTCATTACCTCGGAAGCAGATCTCCGCAAGGCGGTCACGTTCGACCATGTGTGCGCGCTGTATGCTAATAATGCCCGCAGCGATGTCAATTTTCAGCTTTCAGATGTTGTGCCGATGGACTGCGACAATGACCACAGCGACAATCCCGATGAGTGGATCACACCGGAAAAGCTGTCCGAAATGCTCAGCGATGTGAAGTTTGCGATCACATACAGCCGTCATCATATGCTGGCGAAAGGCTCTGTAACAGCCCGCCCTCGTTTCCATGTATTTTTCCCGACTACGCCCTGTAAGGATGCCGCATTCCATAAGAACATCAAAGCCCGCATCTACAAGGAACTGCCGTTCTTTGACGGCAATGCACTGGACGCTTCACGCTTCCTGTATGGCTCGAAGGGTGATGTGATCTGGCACGAAGGCAGTCTGACAATTGAGGACTGGCTCCTTCTTATGAAAACAAACCGCAGCATTCCGCAGGGGCAGCGCAACAGCACCATGTCCCGTATGGCGGGCAAGCTGGTCAAGCGCTTCGGTGTCACCGAGGAGGCACACGCCAAGTTTCTGGAAAAGGCAGCGGAGTGCGATCCGCCCCTTGACGATGAGGAGCTGGAGGGCATCTGGCAGAGCGCCTGCAAGTTCGGCAAAATGGTCACCTCGCAGGAAGGCTATGTGCCCCCCGACCAGTTCGGCGATAATGTGCTGATCCCGGACGATTTCTCAGATGTCGGTGAAGCCCGCACATTCGTAGAGTGCTTTGGTGATGAGATCGCATTTACGATTGCTACGAATTATCTGCGCTATAACGGCACTTACTGGGAGGAATCAGAACAGGCGGCTGTCATGGCGATGATCGAACACACGGACGTTCAGCTTGCTGAGGCAGAACGCAAAATGGAAGATGACCTATGTGCATTGGAGAAGCTGGGCGTTCCGAGAGCGCTGGCGAAGGCAGGCGGCAAGAAGTTTCGTGATAGCCTGACTCCGGAACAGGGCGCTGCATACGGGCTGTTCAGATTTTCCGAGCTGTATCATGATTTCGTATTGAAATACCGTCATATCCGCAGCCTGAACAATGCCCTTGATGCCGCAAAGCCGCTGGTGCTGAAGCACCCGGAGCAGCTTGACGGTGATCCGATGCTGCTGAACACTCCCGGCGGCACCTACGACCTTGCCAAAGGTCTCGACGGCTGGAGAGCGACTGATCCGACCGACCTGATAACGAAAGTGACGGCGGTCGTACCGAATGAGGAAGGTCGCCAGATCTGGGAGGACGCCTTGCAGGTGTTTTTCTGCGGAGACCAGAGCCTTATCGACTATGTGCAGATGATCTGCGGTCTCTGTCTGATTGGAAAAGCATACACGGAAGCGATGATTATTGCTTATGGTGACGGACGCAACGGCAAGTCCACCTTCTGGAATGTTATCTACAAGGTGCTTGGTAGCTACAGCGGTAATATCTCCGCCGATGCCCTGACCGTCAACTGCAAGCGCAACGTCAAGCCTGAAATGGCAGAACTGAAGGGCAAGCGCCTCATTATTGCGGCAGAGCTGCAGGAAGGGATGCGCCTGAATACCAGCGTAGTAAAACAGCTCTGTTCCACTGATCCCATTTTTGCCGAGAAAAAGTTCAAGGCTCCGTTCTCCTTTGAGCCGAGCCATACGCTGGTGCTGTACACGAACCATCTGCCGAAGGTCCGGGCATTGGACGACGGCATCTGGCGGCGTCTGATCGTAGTGCCGTTCACAGCACACATCGAAGCCAAGGATGACATCAAGAACTACGGCGACTACTTATTTGAAAACGCCGGGGGAGCCGTGCTGAAGTGGATCATGGAGGGCGCTGAAAAGGTCATCCGGAACGGATGCCGCATTGAGCCGCCGGAGTGTGTGCGGGAAGCTGTGGCAGCCTACCGCGAGAACAACGACTGGCTTCAGCCGTTCCTTGAGGAGAAGTGTGAAACGGATCCTGCGTTCAAGACCCCGTCCGGTCAGTTCTATATCGCGTACCGCGCGTATGCCGAATCGACCGGTGAGTACATCCGGTCAACGACAGACTTTTACAGCGCTTTGGCCGCCTGCGGACTCAACCGGAAGAAGACATCCGGGGGAATACTCG
>CALCRH010000045.1 GCA_937894515.1 uncultured Clostridia bacterium
ACAATCATACGCATCACCTCCGAGGGTATTATATAGCAAACGGCCATGGTCTCCAACTATTTTGAAGGCCATGGCCGTTATGAAAATAAAAATCATTTATTAAGGGCACAAAGTGCCCTTAATATCCTGAGGTTCTGAATATTACTGATTCTTTTTCTTATAAAGTCGCGCGTATGAAAATATATAGAAAAAGATAGGAAAAATCGCCTCAGACTGACTCAGTTCCCCAGTAGGATTATTGTCATTGATAAGGGCACAAGGTGCCCTTAAGATCCTGGGGCTCTGGGGGTTACTGGTTCTTTTTCGTGAAAAATCGCGTATGAAAAAATATAGGAAAAGTTACGCGAAACAGCCGCAGTAAGGGCCAGAACCCCAGTAGGAATAGTGGCACCTATAAAGCTTAGATCATTTCACATACTCATGCGGCCGCTCAACATAGTCCTTGACCTTATAATCACCGATCTTCTCATACTGGCCGTTTTTCTCTTCACATTTCTGTTCTGCATCCTGAACGTTCTCATGCAGAATCGCGTCAAAAAAAATGCACTCCAAATACTCATACTTCGAGTATATTCCCTGCGAGCCCCACACCAGCGCGTTTCTCACATAGGCAGCATTTTCCCGGAACAATTCATGGTCCACTTCAAAGCCGAGATGCTTTGCGAGCAAGACGGCAAACACGATGATGCTGCGGGTGTTACCTTCACGGAACGGATGCGTCTGCCAGATCGCGCAGATGATTCGAACCATGCGGAACACAATATCACGGTCATTCTTACCGGTTCGTTTTAGCTTTGCGATCTCTTTCATGGAGTCTGCCAACTGCTTTTTGATCTCGGCTGGGTACGCATAGCGTACTGTGTCCCCGCCCAGCACATCTTCGTACTTGACCATCTGAATGGTACGGAATTCTCCCGCCCAGTCATAGATCTGACCGAATATCAGCCTGTGTATATCACAGAGGGTGTCCGTGTTAAACTTTTCGTACTTCTGCTCGTAGATCGCCGTCATTGCCAGATTGGTGATGTCCGCCTCTGCCTTGCGAAGCAGTGCAGGGTCTTTGATTCCGGCTCTGTTTATAAGCACATTTGCATCGTCGTACAAATATGGGTCTCTCATACTGTTCCCTCCATCGGAAAACCATAGTGCCGTAATACGTTTTCAAACACCGTTTGAAAGGCTTTTTCTCCGCGGTGCCACTGCTGTATTTCCTCTGCGGTTTCTGCGCTGACCATAACACCTTCTACCGCGTTCATAGCGGAGGCGAAAGAGGTACAGTGCTTTCGCTGTTCCGGCTGTAATTCGTCCATGCCAGCGCTGAGCTTCATCACCATGAAACAGTAAGGAAGCTCCTGCCCGATCAGCTTTGCCGCCTGCTCCAACTGTTGGAGCCGTGCTGCGATCTGCTTCTTTTCCGATTCATACTGCGCCCTGCGCTCCAGTGCCTCCCGCACATTCTGGACTTCATCTGCTCGTATATATACTCCAGTCATCTTTTCTCCGATACGGCGCTGAAGATAATATTGTGGATTGCCCTTGATTGTCTTTTTTGAGATGTAGCCAATCGGCAGTTCGTTGAGCTGCACGCTGATAAACTGTTTCCGTGCAAGCAAACTGCCATACTCGGCTTGAATGGAATAATCCATAGAATCACCTCCGATTTACTGGTAATAGTATACCACGTTTCAACCTTCTATGCAATATATTCCTCAAATTTGTAGGTTATCTTATGCAAAAACTTAGAGCACCGTGTTTGCCCTACACGGTGCTCTGCATTGGTGTGACTTCTCCGTTATCGCTATATCATACGATATAAAGCCATGCAGAAGGAACTTACTAAGTTCCTTAAACTGAATACTGGGGTTCTGATGTATACTGGTTCTTTTTCTTATAAAGTCGCGCGTATAAAAATATATAGAATAAGATAGGAAAAACAGCCCCAGACTGACTCAGTTCCCCAGTAGGTTCTGTGTCTTATTTGCAGGCGTCTATCAATGCGCCGATCTTTGCCTCGGTTATGATCCCGCTCAGCACCTTCGCCTCGACGATCTCCGTGCCGGGTGCGGAGGTGTGCAGTTCCGCTGTAGTGTTGCCGAAGCCGCTGCTGCCTGAGGTGGCAAACAGGACTATCTTCTTGCCGGTGAAATCATAGGCTTCGAGGAACGTGTTGATGACCGTCGGCGCAACGTACCACCAGATCGGAAAGCCAAGGTAAATGGTGTCATAGCCCGACATGTCCACGTCGCCGGTGATGATCGCCGGACGGATGCTCTTGTCGTTCATCTCCACGCTGCTGCGAGATTTCTTGTTCATCCAGTTGAGGTCTGCCTTGGTGTATCTCACCTCCGGCTTGATCTCATAAATGTCAGCGCCGATGCCTGCCACCAACTTTTCGGCCACCTTGGCCGTTTTGCCGGTGGCGGAGAAATATGCTACAAGTTTGTTGTTCATAACACTTACTCACTTTCCGAGCGCGGATGCCCAGTCTGCCTCCTTGAAGCCGACAAGGACAAAATCATCGCCAATCAGAATTGGGCGCTTTACCAGCATGCCGTCCGAGGCGAGCAGCTCAAACTGCTCGTTCTCGCTCATGGTCGGCAGCTTGTCCTTGAGCTGCAATGCCTTGTATTGCAGGCCGCTGGTGTTAAAAAACTTTTTCAGCGGCAGACGGCTTTGATCATACCAGGTCCTCAGTTCTTCGACTGTCGGATTGTTTTCCTTGATGTTCCGCTCATCAAACACGACATCGTTTTCCTCCAGCCACTTTTTGGCCTTCTGGCAGGTCGTACATTTCGGATAACAAATAAACTGCATGAGGTGTATCTCCTTTTTTGTAAAACGCAATCGCACCCGGCGGATGCGATGCGCGTGGAATTATTCACTGATTAGCTCTTGTTCGCTGTCCCCGCCGATGAACGTCTCTGCGGTCAGGCGCAGTCCCAGCTTGAAGCCGAGCGTGAAAGCCGTTACCTCCGTCATGCCGTTCAATTCGGAAATGCCCTCCTTGAACTTCTCGAAGGTCTCTTTCTGCGCTTCGGTGAGCGTCTCTGTCAGCTTTTCTTCGTTCTGAGCAACAAGCTCTAGGATATGTGCGTATTCCCCGGTTCTGCGATAGCTGCGCTCCGACGGGGTGATGTTGCCGTAGTACAGTTCTTCTATGATGCTTTCCATTGTACCGCCTCCTTTGGCACGAAACATACCAGAGAAGGCCGTCAATAGCTATCCTAAACGGGCATTGTTAAGGAAAAAGTAACAAGTACATTTTCCTTATTTCTGCCCCTCACTCAGTTGAGCAACGGCTTTGTCAAAATCCGAAGTGATCCGTTGCGTCTTATTAAAAACATCATACTCCTGCGCTGCCTTTTCGAGTGCAGTCTTATGAGAGATGCGGCCCTTGTCTGGTAGAATTTCATAACGGCGGAACGAAAGAAACTCATTGACGCTTGCCGCAAATTCCTCCATGGTAAAGGTGTTTTCCCGCTCGATTAAATCCTCTATATAGTCAAAATAGCCGGAAACAGTTCGTTCCAACTGGCGGATCTGCTTTTCATCCAGATAGTTTTTGGCGATTTCGGTATCTGCCTTCAGGATTCTTCCATCCGGGGCATTCTTCCATGTGGTCAGCCCCATGTTTTCCTTGCTGTGATCTGCGGAGTCGAAAATGATTTCTGCTGCGGTTTTACCCGTGATGGCGTAGTGAAATTTGTTCTGCACCATCGCATAGAATTCGTGGGTAGTTGGTGCCTCACGGTCATAGTCGATGCTGCACTCCGCATAGATGTCCGTCACCTGCTGCCAGATGCGACGCTCGCTTGCACGGATGGAACGGACCCTCTCCAGCAATTCGCGGAAATAGTCTTTGCCAAACACGGTCTGCCCTTGTTTCAACCGTTCATCGTCCATGGCAAAGCCTTTGATCATGTATTCCTTTAGTATCTTGGTCGCCCAAATGCGGAATGCCGTCGCGCGGCGGCTGTTGACACGATAACCGACGGAGATGATAGCGTCGAGGTTGTAAAACTGTGTCGGATAGTTTTTTCCGTCTGCGGCAGTTGCCGAGATTTTCTCGGTAACTGATTCCTTTTCAAGTTCTCCGCTTAAAAAAATGTTTTTCAAATGAAGCGAAATATTATCCGTAGAACACGCAAACAGCTCCGCCATGCCTTTCTGGCTCAGCCATATGGATTCGTCTTTTATCAGTGCATTTACAGAAACATCTTCGTCAGCTGCACGATACATCAAAAACATTGCTTCTTTTCCGTCCATAAGAATACCATACTCTTTCTTTTACTCTTTACCGGTTTCCTCAATCAGCTTTGTCACCACGGTGTTCAGCTCTACTGCATTTTTTGATGTAATCACGGGGCGGCCGGTGTTCTCTTCGATCTCTTTTCGTGCATTACCGGCGATTTGACCGCCTTGACGAGCGATGCTCTGGTTCTCTGCCAATCCCTGCGGTTCATGCGTCTTTGAAAGCTCAGTCGTGGTGGCCTCAGCAAGCATATTGAGTACCAGCTCAAGTGTAGACATGTTGTCGCGCAGGTTCTCTTTTTTCAGACCCTTGAGGTTTTTATACTGCCTCGTGGACATACCCGACCAGGCTTTGGTGATCTCGTCCGTCAGGATCGCGTACTCTACGCCTTCCTTGACGCCTCGGTTCTGCCATTCGTCGGTCAGCTCCTTGCGTACCTGAATGGCCTGCAACCGCTGGTTGATCCACTCACGCGAATAACCCTTTTTCAGATACGTTTCCAGCGCCCGCTCGATCGTCAGCTCCGGGTCGATGGTTTCCTCGATCCGCTCGCGTCCGACCTGCGCCAGCCACATTTTGAA